>CAKSFY010000039.1 GCA_934454035.1 uncultured Clostridia bacterium
AGCCATACCTTTGCATTTGAAAGCCATGCCTCTTTGCCATCCGTGGTATACAACTCCGGATTCATCTTTGCATAAAGAGTTACCAAATATGTTGTATTCGGGTCATACTCCACCTCCTGCAAAAGTTCCGAGTTGTATCCCTCGCTCTTCAGCTTGAGTGAGACTTTTCCGCTGTAACTGTCTTCGGTAGTGACATAATTTGCGTTTGACTCTTTAGACCAATCGACCGCTTTTCCGATTAAAAGCGCTTTTGGAGTGCCGACAACTGTATTCGACAAAACTCCGTATGCAGCAGTTTCAGCCTCAACTTTTACGGAATAGCTCCTGAAATTCTCCAGTCCCGTCAATGTAATGCTGTTTGCCGCACTTGCCGATAAATCTAAACCAGCGGTGCTTACCTCCGCATCATCAAGATATACCTTAACAGATGTTGACTCGACCGGCGGATTTGTCCACGACACCGCCAATTGTCCGTCCCCCGGGGTTACGGTTACATCCGGCTTTATCGGAGTATATTCTTCAAAACCACCGTTTTTGATTAAGTTGTCGCCTGTAACTTTTCCCTCACTGTCAAGTGCATATACCGATAAATCGTCTATATACACATAAAAATATATGTTGTCTGATTTGTTTATCATGTGGAAAAATTTAGGCGAATCATCGCCCGGCTTATATTTAGATTCAAACTTTATCCACCCGTTTTCGTCCTTAACGGTCTTTGTCCAGCCTCTGAGGTCGTTCAGATGCTCAACTCCGTTTGCATTAAGCGCACTTTCCGCTCCGAGCCATACCTTTGCATTTGAAAGCCATGCCTCTTTGCCATCCGTGGTATACAACTCCGGATTCATCTTTGCATAAAGCGTTACCAAATATGTTGTATTCGGGTCATACTCCACCTCCTGCAAAAGTTCCGAGTTGTATCCCTCGCTATTCAGCTTGAGTGAGGCGTTTCCGCTGTAGCTGTCCTCGGTAGTAACAATATTTGCGTTTGAGTCTTCAGACCAATAGACCGCGTTTCCGTACTCAACCTCTGCCGCCATTGCACTCGGCAGCAAGGACGCTGCCATTGCAAGCGCAGCCGCTGCGCCGAATAACCTTTTAATTAGTTTTTTTTTCATTAATAGTCCTCCTATTCTAAAATTAAAATTTATATAATAATTCGGCATTATGCCGGAACTATTCAGCTTTAAAAACTGTACTGTCGGACAGTTTTTTCATTGTCTTAAAATCATCCCATATATATACGGTTACAGAATAATTCTCTGTATCCGGGATATTGACAGTCAATTGCGGTTCTGCACTTTCACCCTTTGCAAGCATGATTTTTTCATTTTTAATATCCGTAATCAGAAGCCCTTTTCTTACTATTGCCATCACCTCAGCCGCAAATCCTCCGTCAAGCTTATTGTTGTCAAGCTTAACGTTTATTGTATTGCTACCTGCTCTAAAGCCGCCGTTTATCTTCGCTTTTCCTATGCGATAATCGGGAGCAACGGTCATAACCTTGCAAACCGTCTTTTCCGATTCAAGATAATTTGCTCCAAGGCATGTAACTGCAAAGGTTTCTTCTTTGTCATTTTCCAATCCGCTTATTGTGACATTGCTTTTTGCGGAGTTATCAAACTGACCTATAAGCACATATTTTCCTTTTACAAGTCTGTAAAGATTAATTCTTTCCGCTTCGGAATTTCCGCTCCACGAAAGTGTTGCTTTTCCGTCCGAGCCAACGCCGTCTATGCTTTTAACTGCTGCAGGAGCTTCACCGGTAACATCTGCCTCAAAGCCTCCGTTTTGAATTAAATTTTCCCCGATTTTGTTTCCTGCTTCGTCAATTTCATACATTTCGATATCATCTACCCAATGTGCATATGTCGGTCTTTCAATATTAATAAACAAATTTCCGCTTTCGCCCCGTCCCGGCTCATCGTAAAGAAAATCAGATGATCTGAATGTCCAAGCATATGTATCAGGCTTATCCGTACCCAAATAGCTTACGTCCTTCCATTCATATCTGGTTATAAGCGTTTGAGATTGCTCTCCTCGCGTCCAATAGGTCATACGATATTTATGTCCCAATTCCAGCGAAACAGACTGTTTTATTTGAGCATATACATCACTCATAAGATTTGTTGAAAAATTAACTCTCATTGAAGCCTCGCCGCTGTGAGAAACATTTTCGTCCGCCGCAACAACACTCGGTGAATATACAACCGTTTTGTCAGCTCCTACATTATAGTTTACACTCCATGATGTCGGGTCCTTTCGGAAGGTTGTTGACGGAGAAATGATATATTCCGAAGTTCTCTCATCTGCAAATGTTGTGATAATTTTATAAAGTCCCGGATTTTGTTCGTCAACATTTTTTATCAGATATGAGCACCATACACCGGGATTTTTGTTAAGCGTTCCGTCTATAAGCTCATTTTCCGAATCGGTTACTTTATAAATCCCAACCCTCGTTATATCGCTGCTTTCGGCGTTTTGCCACGAAACGCCTATCTTTGTACCCATATTTGAAACAAATACCATTCTCGGATAATCAGGCGACATTGAATTTGACATAAAATAGTCATCGCCTTTGGGAACGGATATTTCCTTTGTAACAACATTTTCAAAACCGCCGTCCGAAACAACATTTGTTTCATCGTCTCTTGTTATTGTCACGTCATCAAGGTACAGCTCCTCAGCGCCATGAGTTATTTTAAAATGGAAAATATCGCCCAAGCTATAATTGAGCTGCGCAGAATACAAAACCCAGCCGTTTTCGTCCGCAGGCTCTGCCGTCATTCTTTTAAATGTGGTCACCTTTTTCTTTCTCGGGTCCTCATCATATCCAAAGCCCGCTTTTACCGCAGTATTGTCAAAGCTGCCTTTTGCATAAAAGCTGACCTTGTATTGACCGTCGGTAAAAACAGAATTATCATTCAGCTTTATATCAACATATGTATAGTTTTGAGCTTTTTCTCTTTTGTTTACCGCTCTCATACTATACCTGCCCGAATGAACATCATCCTCGTTAAGGTCTGCATTCCTCATTTCATCGGTCGAGGGGATATAACCTGAAAGATTTTTTTGTTCGTCCTCTGTCGGTTCTCTGTATTCTACGGTCCAATCGGCAGGCGATACAATTTTTTTAACCGCTGCCTCGGCGGCATATGTGCCGCACATAATAACCGCTGTTATAATTGCTATTAATCGTTTCATTGCCCGCTCCTTTCGCTACTTAATGATTATTACGTTGTTAAGGCAAGCATAGTGCAGTGTTGTAACCACATAATCACCCTTTGTTATATCGGAAAAGTCAAGCTTTTCCACACCCTTTTTGCTTCTGTCGCACATATATACATTCAGAGCATATTGGCTTTCGTTTGCTTTAACACCGATTTTCCCATATTCTCCGCAATTTATATAAAGTCTTTTCGTTTCGGGATCAACCCTCTCAACGTATCCGGAAACTTTACCGTGGTAATCATATTGAAAAACCGAGTTAAATCCACTCGCAGAGGTATATATTTTTTCGACATTCACAATTTGACTTTTTTTGTTCATATAAAGCTCAAGGACATCGCCTCTTCCGATACCGTCAAACAGAGAATTATTCTTTGCGGTAACCGAATAATCCGAATAATCCCCGTATTGTCCGAATAATGCAGTCTTTACCTCGTCGTTGGAGTCAACAATCTTCGAAACATATGATACAACAAACAAATTGTCTGCTTTTGTTCCTCCGTCGGTATCGCGCATGGCTATGCAGTCACTTTCTCCGAAGTCATCGGTATTATAAGGCGTAACTGTATAGGTCTCGTCAGCATCAAGTGCACCGGCTCTTACGGAATAATCCTCTTCATTCGTCGAATATCCCTGCGGTAAAAGGAAAATTGTCGCATCGTCTGCAACATACAGAGCTATATTGTTACTGTTTCCCAAAAGCTTGGTGGTCCAGCGATAACAGCCTGTCACGGTATTTCCGACAGTAAGCTTATCCTTTATGGACTTTTGTGAAGCTACAGCAATTTTAAGCACATTTATTTCTCCGTCACTGTTTTCGGAAAGCTGTACAACCTGCGGAGTAATTCTTCCGTTCGCATTGACAAGCAAAGTAAAAATCTCCGACGCTTTAAGACTTTTTCCTGTATGCGTGTCATCATATAATTTTACCCTTTTTCTTAAATAACTCTCATGCCAGTCACCCACGGAATCCATGTATTTAACTCTTACCTTTTCTTCGTCATCATCATCTTGTGACATTTTTACCATGACCGCATAGCCGATTTCCTGCAATGACGATGAAGAAACTGCTGCAATACGTCCGTGAATATCAAGATAAAAGATATATTCATTACCGAGAGTTATCTCGGGAACGGCACTGTCCCCTGCTGCCCTTGCAGATACAAATGCCGAGTTAAGCTCGTATTCATCTTCATTAATTACAAATTTATCCGCATAAATTTGCGAAACGGTTCCTTCAACGCTTTCGGTGCTTATATAAATACTCCTTATAGGATTTGCACCCATGGAGGTTGCAACGGAGAGAATATTCCACGCTTTAATCTCCGGCTTGTCAACCCGTTCACCGTTCATGTAATACCGTATTTTGTAATCGTCGGAATCAGCAGATATATCAAGCCCGTCCGGTGCGCCGGTATATTTATATTTATTGATAACTTTGCCGTCATAGGTTGTTACATACGAAGCGGCTATTGTTTCATATGAAGTGATAAGCGCAACCTCATATGTACCGTCGTCGTTATTGTCCACAAGTGTAACATCATTTTCATCTGCGGTAAAATCAGTCTCGGTAAAATCAAAGTACGCCTGTCCGTTATAGATTACTTTAATTGCAGCGTCAAGCTTTACGCTTTTTTGCTTATCGTCCGTTTCATAATAAAGCTTTGAAAAATCCGTGCTTTCAACATTATCTCCCGAAAGAGACAATACCCTGTTTTCGTCAGGATACAGGTATTCAAGTGAATACTCTCCGTCCTCATCCTTATAAAACGTACGGACATTATATCCCAGATAATCCTTTTTATAATTTTCGTTTTTTCTGATCTCCGTTTTTCCGACGACAATTGAATTTCTGTTTCGCGCTTCCTCATAGTTCAGTCCGCTGTCGCCGTTATCCGAAAGTATTCCGGTTTTTTCTTTTATACTTCTGTAGCGTGAAAGAATTGTTTCGTCGGTTTTAGTTTCTGCTTTGTACTTATTCCCGTCAAATTCAAAATCCATAATATCGGCATCCAACGCATTATAAAGCATTAAAATCATTGCTTCATCGGTAAGCAAATCGGAATAAGAAAGTGTGATTCCGTCGGTAAGCTTTCTTTCGCCCGCTGTTCTGATATATGCCGAATCCTCCGAATATCCCGGTATACGCTCACTGTATCCGCCTGCCCTTACCAGAATTTTAATCGCGTCCTGATAGGTGATTTTTTCCCCGGCGGAAATTCTTTCATTAATGAGTCCGTAATTTTCAGCGAATTTTACCGAATCCTCATTTTTTTCATCGCTCATCATTCCCTCTATCGCCGAAAGATATTCTCCCCATGTTATACTTTGCGGAATATCTTCTCCGATAATATTAAGTCCCTCCAGAACTTCTGTTTTCTGACTGATGTCAAGCTTTTCCTTAGCCATGACAGGCTGCAGAATCGGGAGCATTGAAACCGCCGCCAGAAGTGATATTATTTTTCTCATTCAATTTCCTCCCTTTTATCTTGATAGCAATTTATAAATCAAAGCCGCAGCCTCGGCACGGGTAGTATTCTTTTTAGGCTCTGATTTTCCGTCGCCCGTTCCCGAGATAATGCCTCGTCTGTAAAGAGTTTTAACCGCTTCCTTTGCATAATCGCTTACTTCGTCAATATCGGAAACCTCACCGGTATTCACAACCGAATTATCCGCTTCCAGGATTCTTGCAACCATACAGAACATATCCTGTCTGGTTATCGGCAATCCTATTCCGAAGCTGTTCTCATCAATTCCGAACGCAATACCGTTTGCAACCGCTGCATTAACAAAAGGATTGTACCATGCTCCCTCCAATGTATCGGTAAAGGAGGTTTTTTCGTCTTTTGCTTCAATGCCCTTTGCTTTAATCAGCATTGTCAAAAATTCTTCTCTGGTAACATTCCTTGACGGCTCAAATTCATTTTTGTCCGTTCCCGAAACTATCCCCTTGTTATACAAATACATTACCGCAGTTTTAGACCAGTGTTCCTTAACATCGCCGAACACAAAATCGTCTTCCTTAATTTGCGGATCGTTTATAACTATGTTGGTCCCCTTTGAACCGCCGGAAGAATTTCCTCCTCCGCCGCCGGAGCCTCCCGAACCGTTCCCCGAACCCGACGACTTATTTATGCACGAGGAAAGCAGCGCTCCGAATTCAGCGGCGGAAGAAATTTTATTCTTCGCAAGGCTTCTTATAATATCGTCGCAAACAGCCGCTCTGTCATCTCCGGACATTTTTGAATATGCGATATATTCCGTCTTTCCCGACAATCCCAAAAGAGAGGCATTATCTGTTATAAGTCCGTCCATTTCATTGAATTTTGCATTATTCAAAAGATATAATACATTGGCACGCTCATATTCTGTGAGAAAATTTTCCGCAGCCGGCACAACAGTATTTATGTATGTATCCGCAAAGCTTTTAAGGTTTGAATCGGTAATTGATTTATATGCCGTATCCTTGTATTTCGGATTTACCATATTCAAAACGGTTTCCGCATCCGCTTTCGCAGCAGCCAAAGCCTTTGCTCCTATATAAGTGAAAAATTGTCTGCTTACATCTTCTTGCTTTTCGGATAATACAAATGCAGCCGCTGCCTGCGATTTTTCCGTTTCGGAGAGTGCATTCCACAATATCTCATCAAGTCCGAGACTGAGTGCGGCAAGCTTATAGCCGGAATTTGCGTCTATTGAATTTATTATTTCAGAATCCGAAACCGCATTTTTCAGCATTTGACAAAATGCATTTCTTGTCCCTTTTGCCGCAAAACTGAATGTATCATATTCGGTGCCGTCTATGTATATAACATACTCGCCGTCGGCAGAGCCGTTTCTTTCCTCCGGCATTTCAAACTTAAATGTAAGTATTCCGCCTTTTGATACCAGCTTATCATCCATTGCATACACATTCTGTACAATTTGCTCCGCGCCTTTCGGAATAACCGAAACAGCCGCATTTTCTCCGTCCTGCAAATCGGTTTTTACTTCTATTGTCAATACATTTGCATCATACGTCGGTACAACCGCAGCGTTTGCGGCAGCTTGTGCCGCAAACGCTGTTATTAAAGCCGAAAATATTATAGCCTTTTTCATAATAGCCTCTCTTTCAAAAAATCATTATTACATTTTGTCAAGATGGTTTACCTGGAAGTCTTGGTTAGCCTCCGAAATCAATTTTGCCACATCTGCATTTTCGTTGGTTATAACCTCCTGAATACATTTGTCAAGAATTGCATAAAGCTGCTGTGCGCAAGCGGCAGGCTCAAGATGAACCGTTACATCGTCCGCTTCAAAATAAGTTTTATAGTCATTATAATCAACATTCGCAAATTCTTTTCTTATCGAACGTCTCTTTTCAAGAGTTTCGGGATTTGTCCAAACCTCAAAGCCTTCTCTTTCGATTACAACTCCGTGGTTTTCAACCGTAGTTTCACAATCTGTACGGTAGTTATTTTCCTGTTCAGCCGACATCTCGGGTGCAAATCCGGTAAATTCAAGCCATTTAAAGCCTGCGTCAATCTGCTCGGGAGTTGAATTTTTCGAGAACATCCAAACATTTCCGCCCATTTGTGCAAATCTGCCGGCAGGACCTTTCGGTAATTTGGTACACGAGATAGCTTCGTTTGCAAGACCCCATGAATATCCTGAGAAAGGAGGCTCTCTGAGCATCATAGCAGCCTGACCCGAACCGAAATATTTATACATATCGTCCTGGCTTATAACCGTATCATCCAAAAATGCGTTGTATTTCCACTTCAAATCCTTGATAAACTGCAATGCGTCTCTTGCCTCCTGAGTATCAAAGGTTGCTTCCCATGTTCCGTCGTCTCGTTGCTTTTCAAACTCAACACCGTACGCCCATGCAATATTCAAAAACTGCCAGCCGCCGCAGTTATTTGTTGTAGGAATTACATATCCTGCTTTTCCTGTTTTTTCTTTTATAATCTGAGAATATTCAGCAAGTTCCTGCCATGTATCAGGATATTTTACGCTGCCGTCGGCATTAACAAGACCTGCCTGTTTAAAAATATCCTTGTTTACATATAGTCCCAAAACATATGCATCGGTCGGGATTCCGTAAATTTTTCCGTCCTCTCCGGTAACAAGTTTGATAAGCTCCGAATTAAGTTCCGTGTCAAACTTATATTTTTTCATCACATCCGTAATATCGGCAGCATAACCTTGCTTTATAATCTGCTGAATTTCGGTAAACCACGGCTTATACATATTCGGCAGCTGATTTGCCGAAGCCTTCATGGTAAAGGTTTTTGTGTCATACTTATATGTATCGCCCAAAATATTGATGTCGGGGTTTGCCGCCATAAATTCATCCTTCATGGCATTCTGCTTTGTCAAAGCTTCACCCTGAGTTTCATCAGGCCAAAGTCCAACGCTCAGGTTGATTTTTCCCTTCTGCTCCTTATTGCCTCCGCAGCCGGAAGCGGCCGCCAGCATAATTGCCGCAAGTCCGATTGAGATTAGTTGTTTTTTTATCATGATTAATCATCCTTTCATGAAATTGTTTTTTATCTTCTGCTTTAATTCTATCATCATAAAATCAAAAACACAAGACCGTTTTTCCGACATTATCTAAATATATGAACTCATTTCATAAAACTACATTTTTGCTATTCCATATTTTTACTTTATAAGGCACTATTTTTGTTGGTAAAGCATAATTTAAGAATTGTTTTTTGTATATTTTATACAACAATATTTTATTTGCATTTATTATCCAATTGTGATACAATAGATATATAACTGATATACGAGGTGATATTTGTGTTTTTTTATATAAATCCGTTTGACACAATCGAAAAATACAACTCAAAGTATGATGAAAACTGCAATTTGGTTTTAGTTAACCGCAATTTGGATTTTTGGGATATAAACTATTCTCTCGAAAATGAATATGCGCATCATTTATGTACATCTTTGGAATATGCACAAATGCTGTTAGATAAAAACACGCCGCAATCAATAAAAAGAGCCTCCGATATAATAACTGCCGTTATTTCCTTTCAGGATATTAATGCGGAGCGCAAAAGTTTCGGGCTCCTGCCGGGATTTTCCGAAATCGTTGTCTATGATTCCGAAATAATACCAAATACTCTTTATATCTGCTTTCATCTCTTGCAGATTATAGACTGTTTCGGAAAAATTCTGCCTGAAAACCTGCTTTCCTCCATAAAGCAGACCTGCTACAATGTGGCATACTACTTTTCGCTTAACAAAAACGATTTATGTTATAAATGCGCATATTTTACACTTGTTGAAATTTTCGTTATGCAGCGCTGCGGAATACTTTTCGACAAGCCGGAATTTGAGCATTATTCTCATTCGCTTTTAAATACCTATTATTCGGGCACTCTTTACAACGAAAATTTCTGGGAATACGGCTCGCACTACGAAAGCTATCTTATATCAGAAACTCTCTCCATGCTCAAGCTGTATGTAAATGAAATAATGTTTTCAAAAGCAGTGGACACTCTCTACAATCTTATATGGAAAAATATAGCCGAAAACTATCATGCCGGGCTCGGAATATATACAGGTCCGAAAGCCAATATATCAAAAATCATGTCAATAGAGCAATTCCGCATGTTCATTCTTTATGCAATCGGAAAACCCGTAAAGGATTACAAGCCCTGCACTCCGATTTTTTCAAAATGCCCGTCAAAATACGTATTTCATTTTTTTACACGAAATCCAAAAAAAAATCTTCAGGCATTGGTATCACGCGGGTCAACATATCGGTTCTCATATATTTCAAGAATCGCCACCAACTATATACGCCCAAACTATGCACTCGGAAGTTTCAATCACGAATATTTCTGGTACGGAAACGAGCCGCTTGTAGGTTACTTCGGCAATTCTGAAAATTTACATATCGTTAAGCTGAAAGTTCTTAACAACGGTCATGACTTTGCGTCGGCAAAAATAAACTGTATCCAAAATAAAAATACTATTCTCGGTCATATCTTTTTTGTCTCGAACAGAGGAGATAAGCATTTATCGCTTGACACAGGACTTATTTCAACAAACGATTTAAGAATCAGGCTTTCCGTTTCGGGAAATACCGACCATATAAAAGTTATAAGAAAAAAAGGCTCTTTTTACATTTCATCGGGAAAAATTAATCTGAATTTTTTAATTCCATTTATAACATTTGATGACCGTCAAATAAAATACGATGTGCAAAAAGACTCCGAAGGCTTGCATCTTGACGCAATACTGTTAAAAAGCAAAAAGGATATTAAGCTAGATTTTAAAAATATGAATAAAGCAATTTGTCAATTTATTCTTAAAATGACCGACTCGGACTGTTCACTGCCGTCATATACCAACACCTGCGACAAAGAAAGTCTTTTTTCTTCTGTCATAATCGGCTCGGACAAGCTGAAGCTTAAATCGCTTATAAAACCGTCGGTCTACGAATATTCCGATTTGTATGACAAACAGTTTATTAATGAGCTGACATTGCCGGAATATACTTATATAATACAAAAAAATGTTGAGCAATATAATTTCATAACCTCATCCGGACTCAAAAGTATTTCAAATGAGCCGAATAATACTCTTGAAAAATATTACAATGCTATTGATGCATGTGAATTTACCGATTTGTCCGAATATATACCTGTTTTTTTTGATGAGCTTATAAAATTGAATTACCCTCTCGCAGCATTCAAAAGAAATGCAATAGAATTAATAAAATCAATGTTTAACAAAATAAAAGAGCAAAATTACCAATTTGAATATATTATAAATAATAACTATTTCGATATATACAAAAAAATCAGTATAGCTTCCGATTACGCGTCTGTTCAAAGCGTTGTAAACAAAGCCTACGAGCTTTTGGCTAAAAATATAATCAGCTCCGAAGAAAACACAAAAAGAAACAATCTTGTAAATGACGTTATGCTTATACTTGAACAAAATTACAGCAACCCTTCACTGTCGCTTAAGACCGTTTCGGATTCACTCGGAATCAGCGAATCGTATATAAGCCGGACTATAAAAAACAAAACGCATATCACCTATGTCCAGCATTTGATAAGAATACGCATTGAAAATGCAAAAGAAATGCTTCTATCCGGTGTATCAGCTGAAAAAACAGCCGAAAAATGTGGATATTTAAGTCTGTCCGGATTTAAACGGGCCTTTAAAGAATATACCGGCATGACAATTTCAACATGGCTGAAAAAATAAATATGTTTTTCGTGTAAGTTGACACGGTTTATTATAGTTGATATAATACGGTAAAAGGTTGGTGATATTATTATGAAATATACAGGAGAAAATTTAAGGGAAATATCCTTTCCGTTAGGCGGAATAGGAACGGGGTCAATCGGCCTTTCGGGCAGCGGAAGATTAATTGATTGGGAAATATTTAACAGACCTTCAAAAGGAAGTATTCACAGTTATTCTCATATCGCGGTAAAAGCTCAAAACGAAAACGGTGTTTTTGCGAAAATTTTAAACGGCGATACATACAAAGATTATATGGGGACAGATAATGATTTCGGAAACGGGATTGCCTGCGCAACCATGGCAGGGTATCCCCACTTTGACAACTGTGAATTTGACGGAGAATTCCCGATTGCGAACATTGCTTTTTCGGATAAAAATTTCCCGGCAAGCGTGAAATTAACCGCATTTAACCCATTTATCCCCGGTGATGATAAAAATTCAAGTATACCTGCCGCATTCTTCACTGTTGAGTTAACAAATAATACTGATACTGAAACAAAATATTCTGCTTTATTTACGGTTGCAAACCCTAACGAGTTATCATCGAACAGAAAATTTTGCGAAAACGGAGTTACCGGAATCCGCTTAACCGACGGGCAAATGACGCAGGATAACATAAATTATAAAGAGCTTTCAATTGCAACAAACTCAAGCGGTGCCATAGCACAGGAATACTGGTACAGAGGAATGTGGCATGACGGTCTGATTATGTATTGCAACGAATTGTTATCGGATAATGATTTCAAGGAAAGATCCTATGAAATCGCAGATTGCAGCGGCGATTGCTGCACTCTCTGCGTCGTAAAAACCTTAAAGCCGAAAGAAAGCGTTAAAATCAACTTTGTTCTTTCGTGGTATGCTCCAAACTGTAATTGCTATTGGAGCCACAACAGCAATGTTATCGAAAACGATAAAGTTGAATGGAAAAATTATTATGCCTCAATTTTTGAAAACTCGGCTGATGCTGCACAATATTCGCTTAAGCATTTCGACGAATTTTTCAACAAAACATTAACTTTTAAAAATGCATTGTTCAGCGCAACCATGGACGAAAAAGTAATTGAAGCTGTTTCTTCCAATTTGTCGGTTTTAAAATCACCTACGGTTTTAAGACTGGAGGACGGAACCTTTTACGGCTGGGAGGGTGTATTTAAAAATTGCGGCTCATGCTTCGGAACATGTCAGCATGTTTGGAACTATGCCTATGCATTATGCTTTTTATTCCCCAATCTGGAGCGTTCAATCAGAAATGCGGAATTTCGTTATGCAACAGATGAAAACGGAAAAACATCTTTTAGAATCACTCTGCCGCTGGGAACGGAAATGCTGCCCGACCGCGCCTGTGCAGACGGGCAAATGGGAACTGTGATAAAGTCTTTTCGCGAGTGGAAAATTTCGGGAAATGATGAATGGCTGAAAGAAAACTGGAGCAAAATCAAAAGTATTCTGGAATATGCCTGGAGTGATAAAAACTACGACAAATGGGATCCGTCAAAAACAGGAGTTTTGACCGGCAGACAACACCACACTTTAGATAAAGAACTTTTCGGTCCGTGCTCATGGACCGAGGGAATGTACTTAGCCGCATTAAAAGCCGCAAGTATCATGGCAGAATATTTGGGCGAGCAGGAAAAGGCGGAAGAATATTTAAATATTTATGAAAATGGCAGAGAATGGACAAAGAATAATCTTTTTAACGGTGAATATTTTATCCAGAAAATAGATTTGTCGGATAAATCCATTATTGAAAAATTTGATGCGGTAAACGATTATTGGAATGAAGAAACAAAAGAAATTAAATACCAAATTCGAAACGGCTGCGAAATAGACCAGATTCTGGCTCAATGACACAGCGATATTAACGGCCTGGGTGATATTTTTGATAAAAATCAAGTAAACTCAGCTCTGCAAAGCATATTGAAAAATAATTACAAAGAAAGAATCAAGGACATTTTTAATCAATGGAGAGTATTCTGTGTTGATGATGAATCGGGAACGATTATTCTTGATTATCCTGAAAATACGAGCAAGCCCTCAATACCGATTCCTTACAGTGAAGAAACAATGACAGGATTCGAATATTCCTTTGCCGGACTTTTATTCAGCCGCGGCTTTATTGATGAGGGGTTGAAAATTGTAAAATCGGTTAGGGAAAGATATGACGGTAAAAAACGAAATCCATGGAACGAAATGGAATGCGGAAGCAATTACGCAAGGACTATGTCATCATTTGCTTTTCTCCCGATACTTTCCGGTTTTTCATTTGATATGCCGAACAAAACAATCGGTTTTAACCCTAAAATAAATAAAAATAATCCGGTGTCCATGGTTTTTGGAAAGCGGCTGGGGTGAGATTATACTCCAAAACAATAAAGCGGAAATAAATATTATTGACGGATTCTTAAAAATCAGCAAAATCTGTCTGCCGTTTATAAAAAATGTTCTTTCGGTTAAAATAAACGGGGCATCGGTTGATTATGAATTCACTAACGGCGTCATAACGATTGAAGAAAGTAAATACACAAACATTGAGATATGCTATGAATAATTTAAAAATTTCGACAAATAAGCTCGCTAAAATTTGCGGAGTTTCCCAGGGGACTGTAGACAGGGCATTGAACAACAGGTCGGGAATCAGCGTTAAAACAAAAGAAAAGATTATAAAAACCGCAATTCAATACGGATACCGGCCTCAGAAATCCGGAGGAAAGCTGATAGGCATTATTGTATTTAATTTACGCAATGAATTTTTCACCGAATTGATTACGGCTCTCGAAAAAGCGGCAGGGAAGCTCAGCTATTCAACCGTAGTTATGTTTACGGAATATAGCGAAGAACACGAGATTGACTGCATTTTAAAAATGTATTCAATGGGAGTTGACGGGATTATTCTCTGCCCAATCAATCGCAATGCGGAATTTTCTAATTTTTTGAACGAACTGAATATACCCGTTGTATGCGTAGGCAACAAAATATCGAACATTATTTATGTTGGAATTGACGATTACCGTGCTATGAAAGAATTGACGGAGAGTATTGTCACAGATGATTTCAGCAATATTATATATTTTTCACCGTCATTAAAATACAATAATTCCTATGCACAAATTCAACGGTTTAAAGGTTTTTCCGATGCGCTCGCCGGCAGACATTTTCTTGTAATCAGTGATTTGTCTGATTTAAAAGAATACTATACTGAAAAAACAATCATTATTTGCTCAACGGATTATTATGCAATAAATGTATATTTAAAAGTGAAAGATGTTAAAATTACAGGTTTTGACGGCATAGGTTTGTTAAAGAAATTTAATATTGATATTACAACCGTATCCTACTCAACGGAAGAAATAGCTAAATATGCTCTTGCCGCTTTAAAAACCAATCAGGGCAAAATAATTGATTATACAATATCATAAAAAACTTAGACAAACACGAAGAATTGGAGGCAAAAAGGCGGTGTGATTTTTATACACCGCCTTTACTCATTCTTCAATATTCCTCTACTGTTTTTTGTATATATCCTTTGCACTTACGCATGACCATTCAGCCACATCTAATCTGCCGCAGCCGTCGAAATATTCCTTTGTTACAATCTCCCCCTGCGGCAAGACTGTCGGTACTCCGCTTTCTTTATCGACTGCAAACATGTTATATGTAACCGCATAATTATCAATGAACAAATGCACCAAATCACGCATATAGTGAACTCTTGCAAGTGCATTCCCTATTGGTGAAATATTAACATTGCCGGTTTTTTCCAGCATAAGTCCGGCTCTGTTGAAATCGTGAGGGAAAGAATAATATTCTCCGTTTTCATTCGGCTTGGGCTGATAATCTGTTAAAATGCAATCGGTCAGAGTGCCGTCCGGGGTGCGAACCTTTACTTTTCTTTCTATTGTGTGTCTGTCCTTTACATTGAGCAGATATTCCGCAAAATGATGCGTTGTTGAATTAACCCAGGTTACACCGAGCAAAATAACTTTTGCATTTAATCCCAGCAATTTCCCGAATGAGCTGTCAATATCAAAAACACTCAAATAAGGGTCTACATTGCATATCAAGTCAGCATTTTTTCCTACTGCACTGAAGCTATGCCTGAAAGCAACACTTCTTTTTGCCCCCTCATAATTTCTTATTGCCTCGCTTATCGCTCCCATTTCAGACTTATCATTTTTAGGATCAATTATAGGATTTTCCTCTTTTTCATGCACAAAACAAAATGCCGGTGCAACCACTGTTCCCTCTTTGCCGACAACATCAATCAAAGCTTTAGCTACGGTTTCCGCTCCGCCCTCAACATATCCTATCGGGGTCATAGCCGAGTGAATCAAAACCGTGTCTCCGCGGCATATCCCGGCTTTTTCAAAGCCTGTCTTAAGGTCGTTATAATTAACCATTTTATTATTTCCTTTCTGTTTCCTCTTTAAACTGTGTTTTAAGCATGCTGTCAATAACAAACTTTTTCTCATCGCTGTTCGGTATTTTTGACGGGAAAACCGTATATCCAACATCAATATCAAGCACTTCGAGCGGCAACTTCCAATAAGCAAAATTATGACTGTATTGAAGCAGAAAATCTATAACTCTATTAAGTTCATTCTGGCATTTCAGTGCTGCTTTCATATCGCCATTATTAAAATAGTTATATATTCCGCAAGCGGTTTTCGGCATTAAATTATACGTTGTCCCGATTGCCCCGTCTGCTCCCATCGAAAGTCCTGCAAGCATACATTCGTCCGGCCCGTTCAGCAGGTTGCAGTCATCTCCGACAAGTGATTTTACTTGCTCGAAAATATGATAATCCGGTATTGTCAGCTTAATTCCGATAATGTTATCCAGTTTCATAAGTTTTTTGACAAACTCAATAATATCACATTTTAAAAGCGGCGTTATATATGCAAGCAATGGTGCTTTTGATTTTTCCGACAGTATTTTGTAATATTCATATGTTTCATCGGAAGAATAGTAAGAAGTAAGTGCCGGCGGGAGTGACGACACCGCGTCAACCCCCACGCTGTTAGCATGCTCCAATAAATCCATTGTATCCTCAAAGTGACCTGCCCCGATGTGTGCTATTATTTCAAAATCTCCGTCATGCTCTTTGACAGTTTCAAGCATTTGTTTTCTTGTCTTATTCGGCAGAACAGTACATTCTCCTGTGCCGCCTCCGACATAAAAGCCTTTAATTCCGCTGCCTATGTTATAATCAATCAACTGATTTACGCTCTTTTTCAGAACATTCAGATTTTCGTCATAGAGTGAAAATAATGCCGTATAAATGCCTTTTAATTTGTAGTTACTCAATGTTGGTTTCCCCCTTATTGCATTTTATCCAGATGATTCTGCTGAAAATCTTTGCATGCGTCAGAAATAAGTTTATCTACATCTGCATTTTCATTTGTAATAACCTCCTGGATACAACCGTCAAGCACTGCATAAAGCTGCTGCGCACAAGCGGCAGGCTCCAAATGCACCGTTATATCATCAGCCTCGAAATAGTTTTTATAATCGTTATAGTCAACATTTGCATATTCTTTTCTGATTGCACGTCTTTTCTCCAGAGTCTCAGGATTTGTCCATACATCATAAGAATCTCTTTCCACAACCACTCCGTTTTTGGCAATTGTATTTTGGCAATCTGTTTTGTATTTCTCCTCCTGCTCAGGTGTCATTTCGGGAGCAAAACCTGTAAATTCAAGCCA
>CAKSFY010000040.1 GCA_934454035.1 uncultured Clostridia bacterium
ATGCTCTTTTTGTTCTTTTGTGTACATATATATTTTACTCCTTTCAGAGTCCAAGAATATGTCCGCACCCCCCGCCCCTTGATACAGATTTTTGCAATTTCATATAAACGAGATATGCGTCCCGTTTTTGTCGGAACGCATATCTCGTTATACTATTTCGGCTTTTTTTGCATTAAGATATTTTTGCTTGGTTGCCATGCCTCCTCTTATATGACGCTCAGCCTTATTTTCAGCTAAAATTTTGTGTACATTTTTTGCCAGCTGAGGATTGATTTTTTGCAGCCTTTCGGTTATATCTTTATGTACAGTTGATTTAGAGATATTATATTTTTTTGCTGCCTTTCGTACAGTAGTTTTGTTTTCTAGAATGTAGTACGCAAGTTCCAAAACTCGCTCCTCAATATAATCTTTCATTTTTTGCCCCCTAATAATACTACTATTGGTACAAATATATGAAAGGGAGGCAGTGTATATGAATATAATTTATTAAATATGAGATACAGCAGCAATAAATATCGAGTCAACCCCAAATTTTGTGTAAAGGCTTTATGAGACCGCCAAAATGATGTATAAAAATATCATTTTGGCGGTTTTGATTTTAATTTTGTCACAAATCAATTAGAATAATTCTCGTTTTAATAAACGACTTACTCCAACTTATTTCCTATATCAAATGCTTTGCAAACCACATCACCAATTTTACAATATCCGGCTATGGCTTTTATTACACCGTTTTTTTATTTACTTTGTGACAGAACTAATCTTTCTTTTCATAGTAAGCGGAGAAATTCTGCAAATCATTTTCTTTAACTCTTGCCGATATATATTCTTTTGGTGTCATACCGTATTTTTTTTGAAAACATTTATAAAACCAGCTTAAATTCTGAAAGCCGCTTTGATAAATTAAATCCGTTATATTTACTCCTTTGTTCAAAAGCATACTGCATATATAGTTTAATCTATTATCGATAATGAAATCCGTAGGCGTGATGTTATAATATTTTTTAAAGCTGCGTGATAAATGCTCCTGCGATTTATTACTTATTTTAAGCATTTGAGGAAAGCCTTTTGAAAAGTTCTCCGCTTTTTTCATTTCTTCATATGTATATGAAAGCCAAATAGGAATATTGCTTTCCGGCACAAGTGATGTATAGCTGCTGAAATACTCCGTAAAAAGCTTTATGAGCAAAACTTTTGCATGCAGCTTTTTGGAAATAAAATTATCGATTGTAACATCTTCAAGAGATGATAAATTCAGCGAAAGCTTGCTGAGCTTTTGAGAGTCAAGCGTAACGGTGGGAGGCATGGGAGACTCTAAAAGCAAATCAAAATCGTAACAATCCGCAAGATATTCCTTTACCGCTTCAATAAAATCAATTGAAATTGAAAAGTTAATAAATGAAAAATTGTTTTTTGAACGCTCAAAGGTGTGCCTGTCATCGGGACGGATAAAAACAAGCGTTCCGCGGGGCAGCACCATTCGGGACTCATTTATTAAATGTGCTATGTTATCGTCAAGAGTCAAAAACACTTCGTAATATTCATGACTGTGAACAAAAAAAATCTCTGTTTCGGAATATGAGCGCTTGCATGTAAACTTCAAACTTGAATTGATAAACAGAGAGGCGGGCAAAACAGGAATACGATTCATATAAATAAGACCTCTTTTTAATACTAATAAATTATTATAATATCATTATACGATAGTTTTTGTATCATGTCAATGATTTTTTTGATAATAAAATAATGTTATAATAAATTTAAAGAAAAGGTTGGATTTATGGAAACAATTACTAAATAAACGGGAAAAATGCAGTATGTAAATAAAATTACACGGTTTTTGCATAAAAAAAGAGTTTTTAAAAAAAGAAAAGAATATATCAATAAAAGAAAAAACAGTGTTCGGTAAATATCTGCATGAGGTGCACCTCGGCGGAATTTATATAAAAATAAAAGTAGAAAGGAAATGAAAAAATGAAAAAAATGAAAGAAAAAATTGTAGCGTTGTGCAGTATGATTGCGATACTGGCATCTGTGTTTGTTGCCCCCGCATCAGCGGAGACGGCAGAGACTATCAGTATTATGTGTAAGGATCAGGCAGCAAGTAATCCGCAGATATGGCTCGGATGGGGTTATAGTGGCGCTTTGGGAAATGAAACCGCCGATACGACAAAGACAATTTCCGCAAAATTTGATTTTACGGTGGAAAAAGCAGGTTGGTATGATGCAGAATTTATAATAGCGTCTAACTCAAGCGAGCGTTATTCTGCAGGTAATTTTTCGAAGGTTAATTATTGGTTTGACAGCGATAGCCCGAAGTGGCTTTCGGATTCGTCAGTAAACACTGCTTCACCGACGGTGAAAACTTTGAATTATGACCCGTTGGGCACTTCGGAAAACTTTGAACAGACAAAGCTTTTGGAACCGATATACCTTGAGACGGGCAGCCATTCAATTAATTTTGTTACTGACGGAGTAAACAGAAATAACGTTGTTATGGCAGGATTTTATTCGATAACTCTCAATTATGTTGATTTTTCGGTTATTAATGTTATGTGCCGAGACCAAATAACGGCAAACAGTTCTTTTGAAAGTTGGGGAACAAGCGGAAACTACGGAGCAGCGCTGGGCAAAAAAATAAATAATAATAACAATGCTCAGAAGATTAAAGCATCTTTTAAATTTAATGTGAAAACCGAGGGTTGGTATTCCGCGAACTTTATAATAGCGTCCAATTCTTGCACTGAATATTCTGCCGGTAATTTTTCGAAGGTCAATTATTGGTTTGACAGCGATAGCCCGAAATGGCTTTCGGATTCGTCTGTAAATCCGTCATCACCGACGGTAACAACAGTGAATGTAGACCCGTTGAATACGTCTCGGAATTATGAGCAGACAAAGCTTTTGGAGCCGGTTTATTTTGTGGCGGGAGAGCATACAATTAATTTTGAAACCTTTGAGGATAGCAGAGACGGAGCGGCACATGCAGCATTTTATTCGATCAACCTCGAAAACATTGATGTAAGCTCATTAAATGATATTATGCTTCACGGCGGAGATTATCCGAATATGGCTATTGAGGATAAGGATGGCAATGTAAGCTATGTGCAGGCGGAAATACATGATAATTTAAAAGATGATGGAAAGAATGTCGTGTTATATAAATCGGCTTCTGAAAATAATACAGTAAACGGATTTAAATTCACAATTCCGTTTAAGGTTTACTCGGATGGCTACTATGACTGTAATATCAAGATGTGTTCTTACGCTCGTTTGCCGGTAAGCAAGTACGGATGGAGCTCTCCGGCGTATGTAGGAATTGATGGTGAAGAACCGACATGGATAAAATCATTTGCGAACGATGAAGATATTGAAGTTTCAGCTGAAATTGTTAACAGGCGCCAAATCAGGAGAGCGACCGTTATATTTTTGCACTTGACAGCATTCACATCCGCCCGGCAGAAGCTCGGATGAGCTTTACGGCAGAGGGTGAAGAACT
The DNA here is from genome assembly GCA_934454035.1 of uncultured Clostridia bacterium. Classification (GTDB taxonomy): domain Bacteria; phylum Bacillota; class Clostridia; order UBA1381; family UBA1381; genus CAKSQL01. Next base: position 3,500 of record CAKSFY010000040.1, read on the forward strand.
TCGGATCAAAGATAAGAGCGACGTTGTTGAGGACAATGTATATTCAAACGGCTCGGCTGTGAAGTATACACAAACAGGTACTGTGAGCGTTCCGTTCTATCTTTCAAGTGACGGAAACTACAATTTCGGGGCAATCGCAAAAGGAACAGCTTCGTATAGGATAGACGGAACAGCTGTTTCGGGAATTTCGTCTATCGAGGATTTGCAGGCGACAGTCGGCAGCGGCTGGAACAGATACAAATCATCGGTTATGCAGCTTAATGCGGGAGTACATACTCTTGAAATTGATGTAAACGACTCGTATATGCTTGATAAAATAGATATAAGGAAAGCAATCAATGTGACAGATATTTCCTTGCAGGGAGATGACATTATATCTGAGGGGCAAAGTAAACTGATGAAAGTCATTAACCAAGACGGAGAAGAAGTGTCTTTGTATGATGTTGATTCTCTGTGCTTTGAAAGCAGCGATGAAAATATTGCCGTGGTAGACGGTTACGGTAATGTCACAGCTGTAAACGCAGGCTCGGCTGTAATTACTGTCGGAGCGGCAGCGGGCGGAAAAAATATGACCGCTTCAAAGAAGATTTATGTACCGGGTAAAACGGGCTTGTATGTAAAGGATGCTGCAATAAACGGGAATGATGTAACGGTTACGCTTGCAGCAGCTTCGGATGCTGCGGCATCAAAAGTTATAGTTGCTTCGTATGGCACAGTAAGCGGAATTCCTGCATCATTTAAAGCAGTAAATTTTGCGGATTTCGGCGCGATTTCTGCAAATGCAAACGATACAAAAACAATATCATTGGCTTCAATAGAAGCGTCGGATCATGTATGTGTATTTGTATTTGACGGTCTTGATACAATAGTACCCTTGTATGCAAAAACAATCGTAAGATAAATATTGTCTGCACGGCGGAATTTGGAAATGTGTTTTATAATAATTCCGCCGTGCAATTCCTAATGGAGGGCAGAAATGAAAAAAACAATACGTTTTTTGTTTATTATGACGGCGGCTCTTTTTATTGCAGTGCTGTCGGCAAGTGCGGAAAGTGTAAGAACAGAGGGGGAAAACTACTCCGATATAAGCTTTGACGGAGGGTATATAAGAAACAATTCGAATTTCAGCGAAAAAAAAGCTTTATATGCGGATGTTGACGCGTTAATCGACGAATGCCGCATAACATATAATATTGACGCTCCGAAAGATGGAAATTATAATTTAACAGGTGTGACAAGTGTATTTGACGCTTATTATACCACAGATTTTGACATACGTATAAACGGCGGTGATTTGTACATGCCGCAGGTGAAAGTTCTTGAAAAATATTCATGGACAATTGCGGGAAGAAACGACTATATGGCGCGTCAGGATTTCGGAAGTGTAAGGCTGAACAAGGGACAAAACAGGCTGGAAATAATCCTTAGAAGAGATGATCCTCATGTTACCGATGCGAGATTTATAACAATTATAGATTACTTGGAATTTACACCGGTTACGGAGGAATTTAAAATAAAAGAAATTAAAGCGCTGACAGAGGCAGCCAATGTTTTTTCGAAAGGCAGCAATGCGGAATTTAAAATAAAATTTACCGATGCGGCGCAGGAGAAAAAAACGGTCATGTTTAATTTGTATGATATGACCAGCAAAAAAGTCAGGAACGGATACGTTTCGGCGGCAAAAGGCGAAACTGAATGTATGCTTAATTTGGGCGCTATGCTTTGCGGCTGGTACAAGATGGAGCTTTCGGGAATTGAAACGGATAATATTTTAAATCCGATATTTTTCAGTGTTGTGGACAGTGCAAAAAACAGCTCAAAGGACAGTCCTTTCGGCATTGATAAATTTAAAAGCAATTTATATGACAGTCAAAGAATGTATAAGGCCGCAGGATATATGGGAATTGATATGGTAAGAATCGGAAATGATCCGTATCTTGCAATGAATAATGAAAACTATCTTGAAACTCATGAAGATTTATATAGAGACGCGGAATATGCCGAAGGAATGAAAACGCTTGTAGGATATGAGCATTTGGGTGTAAATTGGTCAAGAAAGAGTCCGGATAATTTGCTTGAAGCTTATGAAATGAATAAAAACCTTGCGTCCCATTATAAGGGCAGAGGATATGCGTATGAAATATGGAATGAAGAGGAAGCACAGTTTTACGAGCAGCCGGCAGATACATATGCCTCATTTTTCAAGGCAGCGGCGATAGGCATATCGGACGGCGATCAAGCTGCTTTCAAAATGCCGGGCGGTTACGGCGGAACACCGGAAAATTTCTTTGTAAGACTGCTTTTGAGAAACGGGGTTACCGATTATGCGGACGCATATGCCTACCATAATCATACTTCCGTTTTAAGAGGTAAATCATACAGTAAATTTGTTGAATCGGTAGCAAAAAAACATATGAATGCCGCATTGGCATATGATGCTTTTCAGCCTGTGTGGGTAACCGAAGCGGGAATAAATATGGCTGTGGACGGTAATGAAATTCCGGCGGACGATACTCTTTCTTCGCAGGCAAGATATTATGCGGTAGGAACTGTTCAGCAGCTGGCATACGGCGCGAAAAAATCGTTTTGGTTCAGAATGGGGCATTTTATGGAGGACGGAAACGAATGGGGAACATATAACAAAGAAAGTCAGCCATACCCGGCAGTAAATTCAATTGCCATGCTCACGAAAATTCTTAAAAAAGGAGAATTTAAGGGAACATTAAACACTGTCGGAGATGTCGAGGGATATTTGTTTGATACCGGTGACAGCGATGCGGCGGTTGTCTGGTCAGACTCCGAGGGAAGATGTCAGCTCTATACCGATTTGCCCGTTAAGGTTACAAGTCTTGACCGAGAAACAAAGGAATATAAGCCGACAATTATGAACGGCGGCGGTATGGTAAATATTCCGGTGTCGTACTTTCCGATATTTATAGAATTTAACGGCAGGTCGGACGAAAGAAACTATTTTGGGACAAAGGGTTTTGAAAAAAATACTGCCGCAAAAACTTATACTGCCGCGGACAGGATTGTTCTTCAACAGCTTTGGGAAGGACAAGACGAATATCAATCAAAGGTGCGCGGGTATAAGCTTTCGGACGGACAAAAGCAGAAGATTAAATTCAATGTGTATAATTTTAATGATACGCAGCAAAGCGGAACATTGAATATTGTTTCGGAATCCGCTGCAAGAGAGACCGAAATTATCGATTTGAGCTGCCGAAGCTTTGAATTTAATATTGCACCGATGTCTTTTCAGAGCTTTGAAGCGGAAGTAATATGCAATTCTAATGCGGAAGCGGGAGAAACAGGATTTTTGATGCTTTCGGCAAAGCTTTCGGACGGAAGTGCAATATCAAAATCCATAGCGGCATTTTATGCGGATGACAGCAAAAGGGTGTTATCCGGCTATGATTATTTCGAAAATTATTCGGACATTACAAAATGGAATGAAAAAAATTGCGGCGACGGAATTACAATAAAGAAAAGCAGCCCGTCGGACGGAGTGGTACGTTTTGACGTAACAAGCAAAAATAATAATGTGTGGTATTGGCCGAGCATAGGTTTAACAAATTATGTCGGTGACGAAGCAGGACTCACTTTTAAAATCCGTTCGACAAAGGGAAACGAGCAGAATGTAAATGTGTATGCTTACTGTACCGACGGAGCATATTGGCTCGGGATAACAAATGCGGTTTCGTATGACGGAGAATGGAAGCAGGTTATTATTCCATGGCACAGATTTCTTGTATTTTCGGGTACAAGCACGGAATTTGACCCGAAAAAAATAAGAAGCATAGGAATAGGAAGCTATGCTCCCGCGGGAGAAAGCTCCTATGAATTAAAGGAATTGGGCTTTTACCGGTCGGACAGTCCTGCCGATATGAGCGATAAGGGACAGCTGATAACGATAAGCGGTATAACGCCGGATAAAAAATATAACAGAAACACGAGATTTCATATTGAGGCAAATGTTAATCAAACAAACGAAATTTCAGTAAGATTGGGAGACCGGTATATAAACGACTATTCTTTAAATGACGGTAAGCTTGTATTTGATTTCACCGTGAATGATCGGGGAAAATATGATTTGCAAATTACAAGTACCGATAAATGGAATTACAAAAATACATCGTTGATTAATTTTTATGTAAAATAAAGGAGGAGCATTAACAATGAAAATCAAAAAAGAAATGGCATTGGTTTTGGCTTTGGCAGCATTAACCGGAGGTTGTGCAAAACAGACAGATGACGGAAAAATAACCCTAAAGGTCGGGAATTGGCCGGACGAAACAAACGCAGAGGCTCTTGCAAAGCAAAATGAATTAAAGGATAAATTCACTGAGGCAAATCCGAATATTAATATTGTTCCGGACACTTATACGTTTGACACAAAAACCTTTACCATGAAAGCGTCGGCGGATCAGCTTCCGAATTTGTACTCTACATGGTTTACGGAAATAGATAACATAATAAAACAGGGCTATGCAGCGGACATTACCGAGCAGATGAAAAAGCATGGTTTTGATACTGCAATTAACCCCGAACTTTTGAATCTTGTAAAGGATGAAAACGGAAAAATATACGGAGTGCCTACAGACGCATATGCGCAGGGACTTTATATAGATAAAAAACTGTTTAAAGAAGCGGGACTTGTAAATGCGGACGGAAGTATAAAAGTTCCGAATACATATGAAGAGCTTGCCGAATATGCCGGAATAATAAAAGAAAAGACCGGTAAAGCGGGATATGTAATTCCTACAATAAACAATTGCGGCGGCTGGCATTTTCTTAATATTGCATGGAGCTACGGGGTTGAATTTGTAAAGCAAAAGGACGACGGAAGCTACGAAGCAGCTTTTGATACGCAGGAAGCAAGAGACGCGCTTCAATATGTTAAAGATTTGAAATGGAAATACAATGCATTGCATGATGAGACGGTAATAGACCAAAATGAAATGAACAAGCTTTTCGGTACATATCAGGCGGCTATGATGTTTGCAAATCCGCCGTCAAGCGCTCTTTCCTCACAGTACGGAATGGATAAAGAAGATATTTACGTTGCAAGAATGCCGCAGGGACCAAAGGGCAGATTTTCGCAAATGGGAGGAAACCTGCGCATGTTTTCAAAAAACTCCACTTCCGAACAGATTGACGCAGGACTTACATGGCTTGAGTTTACCGGATTTTCGCCCGATATTACGGATGAACAGCTGGAAAATTCGCGCACATCATACGAAAATACGATATCCCAAAACGGCATTGTTTTAGACAGAGAAGCGTTTGAGATTTGGGTAAATCCCGAAAATGTTAAAAAAATAAACGGATTAAGAGAAGAATATGCAAATGTTAAGCATGAAGATTATGCCGATTATTTTTCATTTAAGGATGTTACCATCAATCCCGAACCGTCAGCATGTGCACAGCAGCTTTACGCAATTCTTGATAAATGTATTCAGGAAGTAATTACAAATAAGGATGCGGATGTGGATAAATTAATTTCCGAAGCCTGCAAGGACTATCAGCTTAATCATTTGAACAAAATGTGATGTGATTAAATAAAAGAAATGGAGAAAAGACTATGAAAATAAAGCTTGGATTTCTTCTTACCGGTATTTTGTCCGTAATATTTTCAACAGCGGCATTTGCGGCGGATATTCATATCGAGGGCGAAAATTATTCGAAAATTGACTGCCCGGGATATACTGTAGTCGAAAAAAGTGAGTTCAGCGGCGGAAAGGCATTGTTTTTAAACTCAGCAATCAAAATAGGCAAAAGGGTATGGGCTGAATATACGCTGAACGCCCCGCAGGAGGGAGTATACTCTGTTGAGGGTATTACGGGAAGATATAACGTCTACTATGCTTCCAATATTCACTTCTCGATAAACGGAGGAGGGGAATATCGCCCCGATATTACAAAAATAACCGATTACGAATGGTGGGTTAATCAAAGAGGAGATTATTGCTCAAAATACAATTTCGGTACTGTAAGGCTTAATAAAGGTATAAATACTTTAAGATTGTATCTTGCGGAGGGAAATATTAAGGTTGATTTACCGCTTTATACCTCTTTGGTTGATTATCTGGATTTCACAAAAGTTTCTCCGACTTTTGAAATAACGGATGCGGTCGGAATGACCGATTCTGCAAATGTTTTCAAAAAAGGCGAAAATGTAAGAATTAAAATGAATTTTTCAAACAATGCTCCGAAAAATTCGGGATTTGAATTTGTTCTTGAAGATGTTTGGGAAAGAGAGATAAAAAGAGGAAAGGTTACTTTTGAAGAGGGCAGCGACAGTTATATTCTCACCTTGGGAAATTTACCGGTATGTTGGTACAGGCTTAAATTCTTATCGGGAGAATTTTCCGATAAGCTTCAAAAAGAAGTATTCTTTTCGGTGGTAGCTCCTTTGAGCAAAGCGAGTGAATATAACGAAAGATTTGCTCTTGACGGCGGACTTACGTTCACTTCGCCGATGCTCTCTGTTCAAAGACTTGCAAAATCTTTGAAATATATAGGCTTTAAGCAGGTCAGAGAGGGAGGGGGCGACCCGGGATATACATTAGAGGACGACTCCTACATTCCTTCACATTCCGGCACGCTTAATAAATACTTAAAGGAAAGCGGTATTGACAGCGCGGGCGGATATGCTTCTTTGACATGGATGGGCTATATTAATTTGCCCGATGACCTTATGAGAGCTTATAATATGAATAAAAAAATGGCTTCATATAAATACGGCAGCGAGTACGAAATATGGAACGAGCAGGACGGAAGCTTTTTGTTTGAGCCTGCCGACCGTTTTTCTTCATATTTTAAAGCCGCAGCGCTTGGAGTAAACGACGGCTCGGATTCTGCGAAAGCAGTATTCGGAGGACTGGCAGGCAGCGGCGAAGACCCTTACGACAGACTTATGCTTGCCAATGATGTTATGAGATACAGTGATTATTACATATATCATGCTCATATAGATTCCGGAAATACAAAGTCGAAAACGGCTTATCCGTCGGGAAAAGCTAAGGGACATATATTAATGGCAAACGCTTATGACAATAATAAACCGGTTTGGATGAACGAAGGCGGTATGTCTATACCTGTAGATGAAAACGGAGTTGCATATTTTGATTCCCAGATTTCTCAGGCGAGATACTACATAGTTTCCTCCGCACAGGGAATTGCGCTCGGTGACGACAAAAGGTGCTTTTTCAGATTCGGGTATTTCATGGAAAACGGAAATACATACGGATGCCATACAAAAAATCTCAATCCGCATGTGGTTGTAAACAGTATGTCGGCATTTAACAACGCAGTGGGCAAAGGAGATTACAAAGGAGATTTATGCAATCTGCCGGAGGGCGCCGAGGGGTACCTGTTTGACAGCGGTGTAAGCGATGTTGCGGTTGTATGGTGTGAAACAGCGGATACAGTAACATTTAAAACAAACGGAAACTTAAAAATTACGGATTTCATGGGAGCGGAGCATACAATAACTCCTGTCGGAGGAAAGGCTGAGGTGCCGATTTCCTACTATCCGATATTTGTAACATTTGAAGATAAGGCAGATGAAACGGATTATTTCCCTGCGAATAAAAACTTACAGAAAGCGGAAAGAAAAGTATATGAAGAAAATGAAAGAATAGTTATTCAGCAGATTTGGGAAAACGAAGATCTTAAAAAAGCAAAAAGCAACGGATATACGGTCGATTGGGATGAGGAACAAAAGGTCAGCATAAAGCTGTATAATTTTAATATGACCGAGCAAAGCGGCACAATCAGAATAAAAACAGGCTCTACCATAGTGGACGGAGATATTCTTGTTCCGAGTTCGGAGGTTATAACCTTTAAAATTGCGCCTATGAGCTTTGCTGAATATCCGATAACGGTTAAGCTGTCCGAAAAAGCAAAGGTAGGCGATGCAGGCTATCTTATGATTGAGGGTGTGCTTGATGACGGCAGAGTATTGTCGCCGTCAAAAGCAAGATTTGCAACAAGCAACGAGGGAAGAGTTATAGACGATTTTATTCCCTATGAAGGCTGGGACAATCCGGATAACTGGGATACGACAAACGTAGGCAATTGTAAAGCAGAAATTTCATATTCAGAAGAGGAAGAAGCACTTTTGTTTGATTTGAATTTTGCAGGTAAGAGCTGGGCATGGCCGAAAATCAAGGTTGCAGATCCGGAAGTGACAAAAGGGTCGCAGGGGATAACTTTCAAAATCAAAAATGCCGAATCGGGAAAAAATAATCATGTAAACGTTTTCACTTACTATGATGACGGAACGGATTACTGGCTCGGTATGGATTCGCATTTTGAAACGGGAGACGAATGGAAACAGGTTGTGCTGCCGTGGAAATCGTTTGTTATATTCTGGTCCGCGTTGGGTGCGGTAGATACAAGAGGGTATAAACCGGAGTATATAAGCTCAATCGGTATAGGAAGCGATTCGCATGAACTGTCACAAAAATTTTATGTTAAGGATTTTGCATATTACCGTTCGGATTTGCCGTCAGATGTGGACGATACGGGAAGCAGGCTTGAAATAAGCGGTATTGAAGAGGGCGGAATATACAGCGGTGAGAATTTGAAGATTGTTACCGCCAAAATTCCGGAAAACAAAAAGAAAGCTTTGAAGGTTATGCTGAACGAGGAGGATTATGCAAATTATACCGTTGAAGATAATACAGTTAAGATTGATTTAAGTGGTCTTGAAAGAGGAAAATATACACTTGAGGTCGCGGCATTTGATGAATGGTACGATGTTAATACCAATTGGGTGAATTTCTATATAGAATAAGGAGGCAGACACTATGAAAAGATTTATATTGGTTGCAGCGATTTTTTGTATGTTCTCTGTATCTGCTTTTGCAAAAGATGCGCTCAATGTGAATATATCGATTGACAACGATCTTATAAAAGGAACGGTTTCCGTTGACGGCGCAGGGGCATCAAAACCGATAAGCATTCGGGTTTTGGACGAAAACGGGACATATAATTTTGCGGATGTGATTTATACAAATAAGTCCGGAGAGGCTAGCTTTGAATATGTAAATTCAGGCACAACGGGGACATATAATTTTACGGCATATTCACCCGAAAAAAACGAAAAGGCAGATGTTACATTTAAGTTTTTTGACAGTGACTACCGAATTACGATGGTAAATGAATTTAACCAAATGCTCACCGACAGAAGCAGTGCTTCGGAATACGTCGGAAAGTATGCTCAAGCACTCGATATTGCCGAATATTATTCCGAAATCGGCAGCAGTGCGGGCTTTGACAGCGTTCTTTTAAGCGCGTCAGGCGAAGCCGCAGAGGTGAGAGACATTAACAAAATGCTGAATGACGCTGTTTTGCTATCATTAATTAATGAAAAGCATAACGGTGAATTGCTTGAGAGAATGTTTGCCGATGAAAAATTTAAGGAGTACTCGGAATTTATTACGGGAAGCGGCGGCGAGAGTATTCTTAATTCGCTGAGCAATGATATACGCAAGCCTTTTTACACATATGTTGCAAACGGAAACTATACGACCGTCGGACAACTGCTTGAAGCGGAAAAAAACATTCTATTGACTCAGGGAATTAAAAACGCATCTCTCGCAACTGAAACAAAAATACTTATTGAATCTTATAAAAACAAGGGTTGGCTTAATCTTTCGGAATCGCAGGATATGGATAAGGCATGCGGATATTTGACAGGAAAAAGCTATCTCGACCTTCGGGCTGTTGAAGAAGCATATAACAATTACAAGGAAGAAAGCGGCAATACAAATACCGGCGGTGGCAGCACAGGAGGAGGCAGCTCGGGCGGCGGATCAAAAAGTTCGTCGGTGATTGCTTTCAATCCGTCATCGGTCAATGGAAATGTAACCGAAAAAGAACAGCTGTTTTCGGATGTTGAGTTGACAATGTGGGCGGAAAAAGCAATAAGAAAATGTGTTGAAAGCGGAATTCTTACCGGTATGGGCGATGAAACGTTTAACCCATCGGGCAAGCTTACCAGAGCGCAGGCGGCGGTTATTCTCTGTAAATTGTCAAAGCTTTCAGAAAGCGGCAAGGATTTTGGCTACAAAGATGTAAAATCCGATGATTGGTATGCAGGATATGTAAATGCGGTGACCGAAGCGGGCTTGTTTTACGGAATTGGCGAAAATGAATTTGGAGTGAACGGGACACTGACCAGGGAACAGGCGGCGGCAATTTTCTGGAGATACCTTGAGAAAAACGGTGCAAGCACAGGAGAAAACACATATGTGTTTGAAGATGATGACAAGATATCGGATTGGGCAAAAGAGGCTGTTCGCGCATTGGTTGAACTGGAAATTATAAGCGGCAAAACAGATAAATTGTTTGCTCCGGAACAGCCGTTGCTTCGCTCGGAAGCGGCAGTTATCATTTCAAATATATTGGACTATGTAAAACGTGATTAGTGGGAGGAAAAAACATTTATGCTAAATAGAAATAAAATCGGACGCGCTGCATTGTCGATTGTTCTTGCCGTTGTGCTTGCGGCAGGCAATGCTGCGGCGGCAAAAATCGAAAAAATGAATGTTAAAATCGGCTATGAAGCGGATTTACTGGAAACTCTCGGCATTATGAAAAACGATGATTCGGAAAAAGAATTATCAAGAGTTGATTTTATGCAGATGCTTAGTAAAATGCTGTTTTATAAAAGCGATACGGATTATACAAATATTGCCTCGGGGCAAAAGTATTTTGATGATGTGGAAAACTATCATTATGCCGCTTCAAATATTGAAAGACTATATCAGCTCGGTGTTTTGTCCGGAGACGGCGATTTGTATGCAAGACCTGACGACCCTGTAACCTATCCGGAGGCATATGTTATGATGCTTAATGCCGCAGGGTACGGAGCGATAGCTAAATCAAGCGGCGAATATCCCGAAAATTATATGGCTTTGGCGGCGGAAACAGAGCTTTCCAAAGATGTTGATACAAGCGGAAAAGTAACCAAAGCTTCTGCTGCAAAAATGTTGGTTAATTTAATGGATGTTGAGGTTGTAAAAGCAAATTTAAACGAAAGTGTAAGTTATGAAAAAGACGAAAAATTCATGACCGAGAGAATGGGACTTAAAGTCTCTGAGGGTATACTGCAAGCGGCAGGCGATAAAAAAATCACAAATAAACATCTAGGCTTGAATGATGTCATTATCGATGGCACTGTTTATGAAAATAAATTCGAAAAAGCGGAAGATTTTGTGGGATTCAGAGTTAAATACTATTATGATGAAGACAATGCTTTTATATATGCCACACCGGTAAAAAATGTTAAGCTTACGGTTTCGGGTGAGGATATAGAGAATTACAGCAATAGAATTTATACATATACGGATGAAAATGAAAAAACAAAAAAGGCACGTATTGACACCAATGTTGAATTGGTATATAACGGAAAATTAAGTGATGATGTAAGCAATTTCATCCCTGCTTACGGAGACATAACAATGATAGATAATGACTCTGACGGTTATTATGAAGTTTTGTTTGTTGAAGATTATGATGCGGGCTGGATAGAAAGTATCGTAAATGATAACAGTACCATAACATTTAAAAATGCTTTGTCAACCGGTGAAACATCGGTAAGTCTGGAGGATTACGCAGAGTATGCGATTTATGACGAAAACGGCATGGAAACGGATTTTTCGCAGCTTTCAGATAACAGGCTTGTTACAATACAACGCTGTAAAAAAGAAAAAATAAAGGTGTTTATAAACAATGAAAGCCTTACCGGTACGGTTGAGGATGTAAAAATCAATGAAAAATACAGCGATGTAACGATTGACGGAGAAGTATACCGTATGAACATCAGAGCATATAAAAAATTATGGGAAAACAGGACGGGCGTAAAAGTTACGGTTTACTTCGATTCAAGAAATCAAATCAGCGCGGTAATAGGAAGTAGCGACGGCATGTGGATGTACGCATTTGTTATCACGGCAAAGCCGTATCAAGACAATGAGACGGACAGAAAAGCGGTTAAGCTCAAGATTTTAAATCAGAGCGGCGTGGTTGAAACTCATTTGATTACCGATGAAAAAATCAGAACAGACGGTGAAAAACATAAGCTTGAGGATGTGGTAAGTAAATTTCAAGGCAGCCAGCTCATAAGATATATGACGAAGGATTCGAAAATAACGGCAATTGATTTCCCGGAGGACAGAGCAATGACATATGATGGAGCAACCGCTTCCGCAAGCAGCAATAATACTTTGTTAAGACGTACAGCGGGGGATTTCATATACAGATCGTATTCTAACATCTTCAAAAGAAATACAAAATCGAATGCCTTAGACGGTGAGATAGTTCCGAGAAATATGGATATTCCGGTATTCTATGTGCCGAAAGCGGAAGATATGGAAACGGCTTCGAACGACTCATTTAACGTAAAGACTTTGAATGCAATGGCGGGAAATGTTGCAGGTAAATTCGAAGGCTACAGCTGCGGCAGTGATGACTTTTTTTGCGAGGCGATTGTAGCCTATAATGTAAACGGATTTACTGCTTCGTCTGCGGATGCTCCTGTTATTATACGTGATATAAATCGAAGCGTTAACGATAATGATGAAGAGGTATATAAAATTAACGGATATGTGCAAAGCACAGCGGTTGAGTACTATACGTCCACGAGGCTGAAAGGTGATATATCACAGCTTTTACAAAAAGGAGATATTGTAAGATTTGAAAGAGACAGTGACAATAAAATTGTAGATTATAAGCTTATTTATTCGGCGAGAGGCGGAGGTATAATTTCCGAAACAGCCGCAACCAATTATAAATTTGATGAAGGCAATGCCGAAAGGTATGTAGTCGGTTATGCAAAGGATATTCGTGACGGAGTAATGCAACTGAATAACTGGGATGACGATTATCCGGAGTTTTATAAAGCAAGCGCTATTACATGCGTGTTGATTTTTGATCCGGCGAAAAAGAAAAACGGTATTGTTGTCGGAGATGTAAACGACATTATTACAAAAAAAATATCTGTCGGTAACTATGACAAGGTCATTGTCTTTACACATTATACCGAGCCGAGGTGTGTGTGGGTTATAAAAAGATAAAAGCAATAACGGGTCGGAGCAAAGACCCTAAAAGGAGCCACAGCAAAAATTATTGTTTTTTGCTGCAGCTCCTTGCTGTGCTTTAAAAGCTTAATTGCATTTGGGAGGAAATACATGAATAAATTTATAAAAGATAAAATCAGAATTACAATAGATAATATCGGCTCACGCATGAAAAAAAATATTTGCGAAATTTCGGAAGTGAAGTACATGGAATGCGGATATAAGGAGAGCGCTGAGCTTCCCGGCATTGACGCAAATTGGAAAAGCTTAAAAAGAGGGGATTTTGTAGGCGGCAGAGACAGGCATTATTGGCTGAGCTGTGAGATAAAGACTCCGTGTACGGAGAATGATGAAGAAGTAGTGCTGGAAATGATAACGGGAAGCAGGGGAACATGGGACTTGGAAAATCCGCAGGGACTGCTTTATCTTGACGGAAAAATGGTTCAGGGCTTTGACATAAATCACCGATATGCTTATCTGGAAAGTGACAGACAGTATAATG
>CAKSFY010000041.1 GCA_934454035.1 uncultured Clostridia bacterium
CCCTCCACCATCTTCGGCGGTCCCCCTCCCTTTATTGAATCCTCCCACCATCCTGACGGATGGTCCCCCCTCCTTTAGGCAAGGAGGGCATATCGGGAGGCAAAACCGGACTGTCATTCACTACCTTGGTGCCGCTACGCTACCTTTAGGCAAGAAGAGCATATCGGAATAAATTCAATTGTTGACATAAATCTTTTATTAATTAAAGCAATAAAAGAATCTAATCTGCCAAAAACAGCTGCGATTTTTCACAGAATTAATTCTTCTGCTAAAAGTATTTGTAGACAAATTCGCTCATTCGGTGTAAAATATGCATAGGACTTCATATTAACCTCCGTGTTATTGTATTTGTGGTTATTTACATTTTACACCAAAGTTGATATGAAGTCTATATTTATTTCAGGTATTGAAATAAATACTGTAATCTGCCCCCCTTGCCCTAAAGGGGGGTGTCAGCAGCAGAGCTGCTGACGGGGGGATTCATTCCCGGATAAATATAAATTATTTTTAAAAAAATTAAAGCCTGTCAACTCTTTCGATAAACCGCCGATACTTTTCTATAAGCTCAAAATCCTTTGCTGCGGCTGATTCAAGTCCTGTTTTAATCTTCACAAATTCACGCCGTTTTTTATCCTTTAAAAGGGCAAAATTTTTGTTATTATACAAATATTCCGGCAGATGCAAGTCAAATTCGTCTTTATATTCATAACCCCGTCCGCTTTGAGCAACAATAAGATTATAAACCTTGAACCCCTCAAAGGTAATATCCTCCGAAAAAATCGAGAATCCGTTTTCGGATAGCTTTTTTCTTAATAAATCCTGCGAATTCATAGGCTGCAACACAAGATATTTTGCCGAATGTGCTTTTTCGATGTCATTTTCCAAAATATTTTTGATAACCTCGCCGCCCATTCCGGCAATTATGACCGTTTCAAATTCGCCGCATTTTATCGGTTCAAGCCCGGCGCCCAAACGAAGTGAAATTTTATTTTCAAATCCGTATTTTTGTATATTTTCGGCTGCAATTTTCAAAGGACCGGTTTTTATGTCCGTTGCCGCAAGTCTGTCGGATATATTATTCTGCAAAAGATATATCGGAACATATGCGTGGTCTGTGCCTATATCGGCAGCCGATTTTGTATAAATATGCTCTGCAATCATTTTAAGCCGCGGTGTAATCATAAGCTTCCTCCGTAATTATCCACATGTGTGGACAAATTTATAAATTGTTAAAAAAGTGTTACTAATCACGTTTTTAAAAGTTATCCACACGTGTGTGGATAAAAAGGTGGATAACTTGCGCGTTTTTTGCAGAATTTTCTCATAAAAAAATGTAAACCATAAAAAAGTTGGAAAAAAGGGCATTTTCAAATTTGGTAAATCATTATTATCTGTGGATAACTGCGTGGATAAGGTGGATAATTTACCGAAAAACACGATAAACAAGCCATTTTTTCGGTGAATAACCAAAACGGAGTAATGTGGACAACTTTTTACTTGGTTTACATAATACAGAATATGTATATTTTATAAATCAATGCATAATATTTATGAAAAAATACTGCAAGAATACTGTAATATTAATGTAAAATTAGCGGACGAAGTTCTTTTTCCGAAAATCGGGAACCTCGTCCGCAAAATAACTGAAAATTATTTAATAATGTCAGTGCCCATAAATTTAACAAGTGCGTCAGGGACAGTTACTGTGCCGTCCGGATTCTGATAGTTTTCCAGAATTGCGGCAACCGTTCTGCCGACTGCGAGTCCCGAGCCGTTGAGAGTGTGAACAAACTGCGCTTTATCCTTGGGATTTCTCTTAAATTTGATATTTGCGCGTCTTGCCTGGTAATCCTCAAAGTTAGAGCATGAGGAAATTTCAACATAACGGCCGTAGCTCGGCATCCAAACCTCAATATCATATGTTTTTGCCGATGAGAAGCCTAAATCGCCTGTTGACAGGCATACAACTCTGTACGGAAGTCCCAATCCCTGCAAAAGCTTTTCTGCGTCATTGGTAAGCGATTCAAGCTCTTCATAGCTCTTTTCGGGGTCTGCAAACTTAACAAGTTCAACCTTATTGAACTGGTGCTGACGGATAAGACCTCTTGTATCTCTGCCGGCAGAGCCTGCTTCTGCACGGAAGCATGCGGAATATGCGCAATATTTAATAGGAAGCTTGTTTCCGTCCAGGATTTCGTCACGGTGAAGATTTGTAACCGGAACTTCTGCCGTCGGAATAAGGAAAAAGCCGTTATTTGCTACTTTAAATGCGTCCTCTTCAAACTTGGGAAGTTGTCCCGTACCGGTCATTGAAGCGCGGTTTACCATATATGGCGGAAAAATTTCCGTATATCCGTTGGAGGTATGCTGCTCAAGGAAGTAGTTTATTACGGAACGCTCAAGCTTAGCGCCCAAACCTCTGTAAACGGTAAATCTTGAACCGCTTATTTTTGCTCCTCTGTCAAAGTCCAATATATTAAGATTTGTACCTATATCCCAATGAGCTTTCGGCTCAAAATCAAATTCTGTAGGTGTGGAGTACTTTCTGATTTCAACATTTTCGGAATCATCGGCGCCTACCGGAACTTCCGGATTCGGAATGTTCGGAATTTTCAGCATGAAATTGCGCAATTCCTCGTCAATTTTTGATACTTCTGTATCATCTTCTTTGATTTCGTCCGACAATTCACGCATTTCCGCAAATATGGGAGCAGTGTCCTTGCCTTCTTTTTTCATTGCGGGAATTTTCTTTGTAATTTCGTTTTGCTTTGCCTTTTTCTGCTCAACGTCAGCCAAAAGCTCACGGCGTTTTTTGTCAAGCTCGATTGCCGGAGTGATATCCAGCGGATTATTTCTGTTTTTAAGAGCTTCAATTATTTTTTCGGGTTCGTTTCTTAATACTTTAATATCTAACATTTTGATTCATTGCCTTTCGTTTTATTTTAATTTTTTTTCAAGTACATTATAAAAAGTAAGTTGCTTTTCGGTAAGTGATTCGGTATCAATCGTTTTTATAAGCTCTGACGCCTTGGTTTTATTTCCTTCATATATACAGATATATATTTCCAAAAGCAAATCATTATTCTCTGTTTCGCTGCTCAGTTTATCGATTCTGCCCTGCATTGTGGAGATTTGCTGAGTCAGCATTTTGTTTGTTTCCTGCAAGGACTGATTTTGTTCCAGTAAAAGTCTGTTATCCTCACTGAGACGGGAGGTCTTTTCCTCTATGGAAGAAACGCTCTCTTTAATCGGCTGATTTTTTTCCATATTATTTTGTGCAAAGAATGCAACGATTATCATTATGATTGCGACAAAGAAAATTAAGCCTGTATACAGAAAAAGTGATTTGTTATTGTTTGATTTTGACATTTTTTCACCTTCTTTTTCACTTGTGTTAAAATAAGCCCAAAATTTGATTTTAAGACATTTTAAGCTATTTTTATGTAAGTATATTAGATGATTGTGTTTTATTGCTTACAGATATAATTTTAAAGACAAATATTTTACCATATTATACCTTATATGTTAAAATATGATAATATCCTTTCTAAATCATCATTTCCGTAATACTCAATTTCTATCTTGCCTTTATTTGCACCGTTATGAATTTTAACCTTAGTGCCGAAACCTTGTTCCAGACGATTTTTGATTCTTTCAATTTCAATATCTGCGGCGGTTACTTTTTTCGGTTTTTCTTCCTTAACTGTCTGCAGATCCTTTGCGAGTTTTTCCGCCTGGCGGACATTCAAATCCTCGTCTATAATCCGATTAAGCAGAAATTCTCTTAATACTTCGCCGTTAAGTGATAAAATCGCGCGTGCATGCCCTTCGGATATTTGACCTGATATTAAATATTTTTGCAGGTTTTCTTCAAGCGATAAAAGTCTTAATGAGTTTGCGACTGCACTTCGGCTTTTTCCTATTCGCTTGCTTATTTCCTCTTGGGTCAGATTGTATTCATCCATAAGAGATTTGTAGCCGAGAGCTTCTTCAATAGGGTTCAAATCCTCTCTTTGGAGATTTTCAATCAATGCAATTTCGGTTACCGTTTGATTTGAATAATCCTTAATTACTGCCGGAATTTCGGTGAGCCCTGCTTTTTTGGCGGCTCTCCACCGTCTTTCACCGGCTACGATTGTGTAATTTCCTTTTGGATTTTTAACAACGATAATCGGTTGTATTAAGCCGTGTTCTTTTATTGATTCAGCAAGTATTTCCAGTTTTTCGCTGTCAAAGGTTTTTCGCGGCTGATTTGAATTAGGCTCAACCTGCGTGAGTTTCAGCTCGGTTATTCCCGATTCTATTGAAACCGGATTATCATCGGAAAAAAGTGTGTCAAGACCTTTTCCCAAGCCTTTTTTCATGGTTTTCCCTCCGTTCTGCTTTTTTTAGTTAATTTACTTTTAAAATTAATTGTTTTTCATCAGCTCTTTTGCTAAATTAAAATAAGCCTCCGCACCTTTGGAAGTAATATCATATCTTATAATAGGTTCACCGAAGCTCGGAGCTTCCGAAAGTCTGATATTACGCGGAATGACGGTGTCATAAACCTTGTCAGGAAAATACTTTTTTACCTCGTCCAAAACTTGCGCGGATAAATTTGTTCTCGAATCATACATTGTTGCAATAATACCTTCGATTTCCAGCCGCGGATTTGAGTGCTTTTTAATATTTCTTATTGAATTTATAAGCTGGGTTAATCCCTCAAGTGCGTAATATTCGCACTGAATCGGAACAATTACCGAATCCGCTGCGGTCATTATATTAATTGAAAGCATTCCCAATGCAGGCGGTGAGTCAATTATAACAAAATCATAATCGTCTTTTACCTTATCCAGTGCTTCCTTTAGTATATATTCTCTGCGTTCCTCCGAGGCAAGCTCTATCTCGGCTGCCGACAGTTCGGGCGATGACGGAATTAAAGATAAATTCCCGTATTTGGTTCGCATAACTGCTTCGTATGTTTTTTCAGAATCTGCAAGACAGTCATATATTGAAGATTTTATTTCGTCTTTGTCTGTTCCGAAACCGCTTGTTGCATTTCCCTGAGGGTCACAATCAACTACAAGAACTTTTTTCCCTTTATATGCAAGGCATGCTGATAAATTAACGGCAGTGGTTGTCTTTCCTACGCCTCCTTTTTGATTGGAAACTGCAATTACTTTACTCATTTTTTCCCTCCTTTTTAGTTTCTACATATATATTATACCACAAATTTTAAAAAAGTAAATGTTTCACGTGAAACATTTTATATTTTTTTATAAAAATTTACTGTTTCACGTGAAACAATGTATAAAAGTATTGTATTTTGGTAAAAATAACAAAAACAGGAATAAGAAAGGAACAAAAAAATGAGTTTCTTAAAATATATAAAAAAAGCTTTTGTATATTCCGAACCTATTGAAAGTGATATATTTGAGCTTGAAACACAGGATTTAAATATTAAATATGATGTAAGAGCAGAAAAAGAGGAAATCACTCCTGAAATAAGCAGTAATATAGAAAAAAACTATAATTATATCAAAGAAAGATTTGATTACCCTAATAATAATGATGTCGTAATAAGGAAATTTGAAATAAGCGATAAAAGGTCATGTTTTATTGTATTTTATGACGGAATGGTTGATACACGTTCTGTCGATCAGGATATTATAAAAGCCATGCTTGAGCTTCCTCTTTTTAATAAGGAACAAAAAAGCGAAGCAGACAGTATAATTTACAGATATATTTCTCACAGCCAAGCAACGGTAAGCAACGATTTTGAAGAAATTATTGATGAAATTAACTTTGGTTCATGTGCGGTTTTTGCGGACGGTATTGACAAAGGTTTTATAATGGATGTGCGTGACTGGGGGCACAGAGGAATTGACCGTCCCGAAACGGAACAGTCAATCTACGGACCGCAGGAAGCCTTTTCGGAAATGCTGAGAAACAACTCCGCACTTGTAAGAAAGATACTTAAAACTGAAAAATTAATCTGCGAAGCGGTGAAAATCGGTAAAATAAGCAAAACAAGAGGAGTATTAATGTATATTTCCGATTTGGCTAACGAAAATCTGATTGAAGAGGTAAGGGGAAGAATTAACGGAATAAGCATTGATTATTGCATTGCAATTGAAGAGGTTGCTATGCTGATTGAAGAAAACAATTATGTGATTACTTCAAAGCTTTTAAGCACAGAGCGCCCGGACAGAGTGGCAAAGGCTTTATCGGAGGGCAGAGCAGCACTTATTTTAAACGGAAGTCCGCACGCACTTGTATTTCCTACAAATGCATTTGAATTAATGCATGCAGCGTCAGACGATTATTTACGTGTCCCCTATGCAAATATGACCCGTGTAATTCGTCTGGTTGCAATGTCTTTGTCGGTACTGCTGCCTGCTTTGTACCTTGCAATCACATTGTTTCATCAGGAAATGATTCCGACCTTTTTGGTTTATTCAATAAGTGCGTCAAGGGAATCGGTGCCTTTTCCGAGCATTGTTGAATTGCTTTTAATGGATATTTCCTTTGAAATGATAAGAGAAGCAGGGATAAGAATGCCTAATCCGATCGGCTCTACTCTCGGAATTGTCGGCGGTTTGATTCTCGGACAAGCCGCGGTCAGCGCTAAAATAGTAAGTCCTATAATGATTATTGTAATTGCACTCACAGGTTTGGGTTCTTTTGCAACTCCGGATTACTCACTGAGCTGGAGTTATAGAATGTTGCGCATTATTTTTATTATTCTTGCCGGTATATGCGGATTTTACGGAGTAGCAATCGGAATATTCCTGTATTCAATGCTTTTGGGAGCACAAAAAAGCTTCGGAGTCCCGTTCCTTTCACCTCTTGTCAGAGAACATAAAAGCGGTTCGGAAACTGCGGTTATGGTTTCACCTATCTGGAAGCAGGAAAACCGTCCCGATTTTCTGAATACAAAAAATGAAGAACAGGAACCTAAAATCAGCATGAAATGGAGAACTAAAAAAAGAAAATAGTTTAGTGTCCCTTTAAGGAGAATATAAATGAAAAATCAAATCACGCTTAATTTAAAAGAAATAACAATGATTATGATAAATCTGATAAGTGTAAAACTGTTTTTTACCTATCCGAAAAGACTGATTTTAAATTCGGGCAATGCCGCATGGATTCAGATAATTTATGTATCGCTTATAATGCTCGGAATATTTTATATAACAGTTTTTGCATACAAACGGTGCGGAAATAAAAGCATATTGGATTTATCGGATAAAATCGGCGGAAAAACTGCGAAAGCATTTGTCGGTCTGCTTGTGATTTTTGTGCTTTTTATAAATGTTGCTTCAACCATGCGCAGTTATCCGGATATGGTAAAAATGGTTCTTTTGCCGGATACGCCGAACGAAATGATACTTTTGGTCTATGCACTTGTCATTGCGGCGGCGGTATATCTGGGAATAGATTCGATTGCAAGAATACATGCAATTTTTGTGCCGATAGTTCTTGGAATAATGCTTGTTTTTTTTGTATTTTTACTTCCTCATGCAAAGATTTACAATTTGTATCCGCTGTTCGGCAACGGCGCAGGCAGAATTTTCGGCAGAGGGTCGGTTGCAATAGAATTTTTCGATGATATTTTGGTTTTAAATATTTTGCTGCCGTATATAAAAAACGTATCCGACGCAAAAAAAGCAGGAGGACGTGCAATTGTCATCTGTTCTTTTGCCGCATTTCTTGTAATGCTTATGTACGGCTTGATTTACCCTTATCCGTCCTCGGAAAAATTTATAATCCCGATTTATCAGCTTACCAGATTGCTCGGAATCGGAGATTTTTTTCAGAGATTTGAAGCATTTTTTGAATTTGTATGGTCGCTTGCGGTCTTTTTGTATTCGTCTCTTTATATCGCGGTTATATGCATTGTCCTTCGTGAGAGTTTTGGTTTAAAATATGAAAAACCGCTCGCAGTGCCCGTTATTGCAATTATAACAATATTGTCGGCAGACATACAAAACACCCAGGAAATGGCGGAAAAACATTGGTATATTATAGCGATTACCTGCATTACGGCATTTGTATTGCCGTGCTTAATGGCAATAATTTACAAAATAAAAATGAGGAATGATGTATGAAAAAGTTATTATTTGCAGTATTAGCCGTGTTTCTTCTTTCGGGCTGCTATGACGCAAAAGAGCCTAATAATATAGCTTATGTGGTTGCGGTCGGAGTGGATTTGAGCGAGGACGACGGCGTTTATGAATACACGATTCAGTTTGCAAAAACAACTCAGATAAGCGGAGGCTCAAGCGAAGAGGGAGGAAAAGAGGGCAGCGACATAGTGGAGGTAATAAATGTAAAAGCGCCCACTGTCTATTCGGCAGTTAATATAGCCAACCAGGTAGTAAGCAAGAATTTTACGCTTGCACATACAAAGCTCATCGTAATTTCGCATGAGATTGCGGAGCGCGGCGTCAGGGATTTGTTTGATACTTTCGGCAGAAACAGCGATATACGGCCGAATATTTATATAGCCGTATCAACAGGCAGTGCCCGCGATTATCTGGACAGTGTAAAACCGATTGCGGAAATTAATCCCGTGAGCTATTACCGTTTGATTTTTGAATCCGAAAGAGGAGGATATGTCCCGAGAGTTCTTTTAAAAGATTTTTATTTTCAGATTGACGATGAAAATAAACAGAATGTACTTCCGCTTGCAAGTGTAAACGAAAAAAACAGAGAAAAAGCGTCAAGTGAAAGTGAAAACGAAGAACAAAAAAACAATGAACTTGAGGGACATAAAATGGAAGTCCCAAAATCAAAGGTAAACGACAAAAAGTTTGATTTTCTGACAAAAACTTATTATGCAGGCGAAACAGAAGCAGAAAAAGGAAATCCGAGCGAAGTAATGGGAATGGCGGTCTTTGACGGCGAAAAAATGATTGGAATAATGGACAACACGGACAGTCTGATTTATAATATTCTGCAAGGCAGCTATAAGCTGAGCTATATTTCTTTTTATAACGAAAAAACACCCGAGATTCCTGTAACGGCTGCGGTAATTCAGCAGCGAATGCCGAAAATCTCGGTTGACACAAAGGGAAATTTACCTGTTATTAAAATAAAAATTTTTATGGAGGGACAGTTAATTTCGGAAAGTACGGAAAATCCTGCCGAAAAGGATATATCGGGGACAGAAAAACAGTTGGAAAACGAAACAAAAGAAGCAATTGAAAGCTTTTTATTAAGAACGCAAAAGGACTTTGGAGTTGATATAATAGGGTTCGGGCAATATGCAAAGGCGAATTTCCTCACCAATGCAGCATATGAAAACTATGACTGGCGTACACAGTATCCGAATTCCGAATTTGAAGTGTCGGTCAGCTTTGAAATGAAAAATACCGGCTTTATTGATTTAAAGGATATTGAAGGGAGTGCAAACTCGTGATATATATTACGGTAGGATTGATTGTTGTCATAATATTTTCCGTGCGTGCGGCAGGCTTTGCGGTTTGGCAGTTTAAAAATAAAAATCCGTTCGGCGGTGCAGTGGTTTTGGCATTATCTGCTGCCGCAATTATTCTGACTGCTATGCAATTAAAATTATAATGGACGCATTTCGGCGTAAAAAAGAAAATTACGTTTTTAAATGGGTTGACTTTTGGCTTAATTTGTGGTAGAATTATAGTTGCAGTATCTGTTTTGCGGCACTAAAAACTAAATGGGTTTGCTTTAATAGGCAATTTATCGGTTAAAACTGCCGTAAAGACTGTTTTTTTGCAACATAAGTTTCCGTAGCTCAGCCGGATAGAGCGACCGCCTCCTAAGCGGTAGGTCGGGTGTTCGAATCACCTCGGGAACGCCAAAAATCCGCATACGTTAGTGTGCGGATTTTTACTTATTTACAATAAATAAAAGCCGCACGGCAGAGAAAAGTTCCCGGCTGCACGGCTTTATAATAATTATTTTACATAATTAAAAATTATTCTTCTTCGGGTTCTGCATTATCCGGATTAATATCCTCGATAATTATTTCTTCGGCAGGTTCCTCAATTTGCGGTTTTTCCTTGTTTTTTTCCTTTTCGAAGCTTACGCCCTCAACATGGACATTAATCTTTTCAACCTTGAGTCCTGTCATTGTTTCAACACTGTTTTTTACATTTTCCTGAATTTGCCATGCAAGTTCGGGAATACGCACTCCGAAATCAACTACGATAAACAAATCTATTACAGCTGTTTCCTCGGCTATATCGACCTTAACGCCCTTTGCCGGGTTCTTTTTGCCGCCGAATATTTCTGCAATTCCGCCGGCAAGTGAGCTGTTCATCGAAGCAACGCCCTCTGTTTCCGACGCGGCAATTCCCGCTATTGAAGCAACCACGTCAACGGCTATTTTTACATTGCCTACTTTTTCTTCCTCGGAGTCTGTTGCCGGTATTTCAACAACCTCTTCAATAATATCGTTATTTTCCATTAAAATTCCTCCTTGAGTAAAATTTAATAAGTAATTGCGAAATCCCTCTGCCGCCTTCGGTGGTTTTTCTCGCTGTGTTTCGGTAACACCTCGATTTTGAGAATCCCTCCACCGCTTGCGCGGTCCCCCTCTCGCTGCGGCTCGGTCACACCTCGGCTCTGACAGTCCACCGGACTGTCATTCACCACCTCGGTGCCGCTACGCTACCTTTAGGCAAGGGAGGCATATCGGAGGGCATATCGGGAGGTGAAATAGAGGGCGAATTGCGAGGGTAATACAATTACCTATAAAATCAAAAAAGTTTTCAATTGCCTTTTTCTATATTATAGCAGAAACGCGGCAATATTTCAATACCTATTTTACTCAATTTTGCAAAAATTATTTTACCTGGACAATTTTAATGTCTTTTGCTCCGATATTAAGCTGCTCGGCTGCAATATCTTTAAGTTTTGCTATATCTTCCTCCGACAAATCGGCTTTTTTGACCAGCATATCCACAGCCGTTCCGTCGATATAAACGGCTATTTCGGAATAACCCTTTGCCTTTGCAATATTTTCAATAGTGGATTCCTTTTCTACATTTGAAGCCATTTTCAAAATGCGGTCCTGTGCCTGCTTTCTGGTATCGTCGTCAAAGCTTTCGTTTGCCGCGGTCTGATTCAGAATTTCAAGAGCCTTTGAGCGTGAGTTCTCCTTTTCCAGCTTAGCAGTCGCGAAACTGTCAACTGCCGAGGTTTGCTTTTCGGCGTCTTTCTTTTTACTTTCCTTTTTATCTTCTTTAGCGTCCTTTGAATCGGTCGAATCCTTAGCGTCGTTTGCGTCCTTGTTGTCGGCGCTTTCTTCTTTTTTGTCTTCAACGTCGGTCTTTGAAGAACTTACGTACTGCGCTTCTCCCAGACGTTTCCCGGTCTCTGCATAAAGTTCTCCGTCCGTAACTCTTATTTCGTCCTGATAAGACCAGTTAAGATAACCGGCAACTCCTATCAGCACAACCAGTGCTGCGGCAATTACCTCTTTTCGCTTAAAAACCATCATAACAAATTCCTCCTTATTAATTAATCGGGTGACTCAAAATTATGATCCCGACAATATACATATTTTATGAACCGCAACTCCCATAGAAGTCGAAACGGCGTCCGAGAGCGCCTGCCTGACTTCGGGAGATGCCGCGCCCTCTGCTATGACCACCACTCCTTTCACGGACGGATAAATCTCTTTGAGAACAACCGGCTCGTTTTTGGACAAAACAGCTTTTTCGTCCGTGCTTTCACCGCCGAACCCGTTTGAGGTATCGCCCCTTTTGTCATGCTTTTTTTCAAAGGCTATATCCTTTTCCTCGCTTGTGTAATAAGTAATCATAACTGATACTTTGCCGGCTCCGTCTACCTTTGATAAAATTTCGGAAAGTCTGTCCTCCTCGGATTTTTCCGAAACTGCGGCAGACGTGTTTTCCTCTTTTTTTTCCGGAAGCGACGAAAACAGCATTATTGCCGCCCCAATAATTAATATTACATAAATATATTTTGTATTCCGAATTTTGGAAAAAAATTTATCCGCCGACATTAAATATCACCTCGTCAACATCGTATACATAAGAAATCCGCTGTGAAATCTTTTTATCCTCGCTTATTCCGCCGATTATGATTTTATCAGCCTTTTTAATGCCGCCGCTGTCGTTCATCTCGACAATCACTTCCACAGAAACGTCTTTTCCGAATTCGCTTTTGATACGCTCTTTAATATCAACCGCAAGCCTTTCGGAAAATTCTTTTTTCAGCATATCCGAATAAATCCTCTCGCCGTCGGATATTGCATTGTCATTAAATTCACTGTAGGCGGATAAAATATCGATTTTTTTCAGATTCGCAATCGGAGTCATTATTATTGTAATAAGAATAATTCCCGTGACTATACTTATGTATTTTTTCCAGCCGGACGGCGAAAAAATATCGGCGAAAACCGCCAGCAGTGCGCCGCCCGCAATTGAGACAATATAGCTTTTCAATATTTTAATCCCTCCGTTTTCAGTTAGTTGCGCCGAGCATTATCGCTATGCATATTATAAAAAGAGTTGCCGCAGTGATTACCATTCCAAGAATCAGCGACACAGACGAGGCAATTTCGCCCAGCATATCCGCCATGCGCTTGTCGCTTATCGGCTCTGCTGCCGCCTGTGACAGCTTGAGCATAATATAAATTGCAAGTATTTTTATAACCGGCAGAGCACAGATTGACACAAGCGAAATTATGCCTGCCGTGCCGACGGCACTTTTCATAAGCTTTGTACTTGAGAGAACCGTGTCAACCGTTTCGGACAATATTCCGCCCACTACAGGCACAAATGTGCCCACGGCAAATTTTATTCCTTTCATTGCAACCGCGTCGAATACCGGTGCGGAAAATCCGTAAATCGCCGTTACTCCGGTAAAGACCGTCAGCGAAGCGGTCAGAAGCCATTTCGCCGCCGAACGGATAAGATTGGTAAGCGATGAAATTTTAAGTCCCGGCGTAATATGCCCTATAATTCCGAGCACTGCGCTGAAATAAACCATCGGGACAATGCACTTGTCAACCAGGATTGTCATTATATATATCGCCGCCGACATGACCGGGTGAAATGCCGACGCGGATGCGGCAGCCCCTCCCGAAACCAAAAGCGCCGCAAAAACGGGGACAAGCTTTGTCACAAAGCCGCAGATGTTGTCAATCACTTCAGCTCCGCAGCCGACCGCCGAAGTAAAAATCTTAAGTGCCGACATTGTCATCAGAGTGAAGCAGGCAAAAAAAGCCGTTTCGGAAACCTCTTTTTTTCCCTCGGAGCTTTTTAAAATTTGCAGAATTCCCGAAAGTGCGGCAATCACCAGCAAATTTATTATCTCTTTCCGGCATTCTCCGACCTCGGCAAAAAGCCTGTTGACAGTGTTCTGCACAATTTCCGCAGGATTTAGGGAAAGTGTGCCCTTTTGTATGTCCCCGGCGGTTTGGTTATAAAAATCCTCGCCGTCTATTTCGGTATATTCATCGGCAAATACAACCGCCGAAAATATAAAAAACACAGCCGTAATTATTAAAATCAATTTTTTCATAGGTTCCTCACACAGAATTAACCGTCTCGATTATCAGATTAAGAAAATCGCCTATTATAGGCGCGGTCATTGCCAGGACGGCAAGCTTGCCTGCAAGCTGCACTTTTGAAGCAATTGCACCCTCGCCCGAATCCTTGCATATTTCGGCAGAAAACTCGGTTATATATGCAATCGCCGTCAGCTTGACAACGGTGTAAAAATATTCCGGAGCAATCCGGCAGCGTTCAAGCAGGGAATTAAATTCCGAAATAATTCCGCCTATTTGTCCGCTCATGCAAAGAATAAGCGCAATACCTGCCGCCACCGCAACCGGCGGCGCCATTTCCGGATTTTGCTGCCGAACGGTAATTGCAGCAATTGCACAGATTATGCCTGCCGCGGCAAGCTTAAATGCATCCATAGGTATCAGTCCTTAAAAATTAAATATTGTTTTAATCGTTTCAAATAAATTTCCTATTTCTTTCGACAGAATAAAAAGAACGCATACCAGTCCCGCAATCGTAGTCAACAGCGCCTGTTCCTCGCGCCCGGAACGTACAAGGAGCTGATTTAAGACCGCCACGATTATGCCTGCTCCGGCAATCTGAAAAACCAAATCTATATTCATATTGTCCTCCGTTTCTACATCAGCAGTATCGCCAGAAAAAGTCCGCCCGAAATACCGAGACTGCGATACATCTTTGCCGATGTCAGATATTCCCCGTGCGCCTCAAGCGCGGCGGTATTCAATAAAGCCGTAACGTGCCTTATGTTTCGTATCTGCTGCTCCTTGTCCGATTTTCCGAGCTCAGCGCCCAAAAGTCCGACAATTTCGGCATCTTTTTCCGTCAGGCACATTTCTTTTTTTACTTTGTTCACCGCCTGCGTCCATGCATTAAATACCGATTCGTCCTCCATTTTGTCCGCAGCTTCCTTAAACAGATTCCGGCAGCTGCTCATATCGGCAATGGAAAGAAGTGCGGTTTTTAATCTGTTTGAGGAAAATAAAATCTCGCTCTCCAGCATGCCGAGAGCGGTTATAATGCTTTTTAAAGACCTTTCTCTGTCGGCAAGAATCTTTGCTTTGTACATACCCCACATCATTCCGGACAAAAATATCAACCCTGCGCCCAGCAATTTAATCGGCACAGTAAATCTCCTCGATTGTGCCGGCTCCGTTTCGCCTGCTTAAAGTGACAAAGCATGAAAAAAACGGGCATATGGCGGCTATTTCTTTCCGCTTGCTCAAATCAAGACGGTTCGCCGCGTGAATTGTGGAAATGATATTTACTCCCGAACTTGCGATTTTTGAAAGAACTCTGCCCTCCTCGTCCGCGCCGAGCTCATCGGTAATTATTACGTCCGGCGACATGCTCCTTAACATCAAAAGGCTTCCCTCGCCTTTTGCCGCACCGCTCAGTACATCGCTTGAAATGCCCAGGTTGTACCCTGTTTTTCCGTCCGACATGGCAGATATTTCGTTTCGCTCATCAATTATGCTCACCTTTTTGCCAAGCTCGGACAAAGAGCGTGCAACGTCTCTTAAAAGCGTGGTCTTGCCGCATTGCGGCGGTGATATAATAAGCGTGTTCCTGATGTGGCTTTCGTTGTAGACATATGGCATAATGTCCTTTGCCGCGCCGACAACTTCCTTTGCAATTCGGAAGTTCAGTCCCGAAACGTGGTTTATATTGCATATTTTTCCTTTTTCGGAGACAACGCTGCCGCATATTCCGACTCTGCAGCCGCCGCCGACGGTAATAAATCCGTTTTTTATTTCGTCCGAGAGCGCGTAGACAGACCCCTCGGTGATAAGCTCCATTCCCTCTATCAAGTCGGCTTTTGAAGCTATCATACAGCCGGAATAGCTTGACGACAGCTCGCCCGAGCCGGTTATATACCGAAACCCGTCCCTGTAGCAAAGGGTTATCGGCAAGCCTTGGCGCAGCCTTATTTCCTCCAGATTTTCAAGCGGAAGAAAGTATATTATTTTCCTGATTCTTTTCGGCAGATATTCAAGAATCCGACAGGATTCTTCGTTTGTTATCATCATTATTTGTCACCCTTTCATTTGTCTCTGCCTAATTATATGTACAAGTTATTGCCTTTAGAACGAAAAAGCCGTGCTTCTATTTTAAAAAAATAAAAAAAAATAAGACCGCCCGAAAGCGATCTTATTTTTTAATCTCATATAGCTGAAATACAGTGTTTAATCAGAAAGGATGCGATAATATAAGTCTTTTTCGACTTATTCGATTAATAATATACCCTCTTTTTTTGATATAACCCTTAATACGGCACCGGTGCCGGCAATTTTGTCACATTCCCCTTGCGAACAAAAAAAATTTGCAGAGAGAAGCTCTGCTTATCGCATCCTTTTTATTAAACCGATAAAGCACTCAGCTAAAAATTTATTAACCTGACAGATATAATGATACCAAAATATTACGGTCATTTCAAGCTTTTTCGGCAATATTTGTGAATAATGAAATGCATATTATACATTTTTTGCATAAAAAAAGTCATACGGGAACATATGACTTTTGTGTGTATATTCATTTGTGCAGTTTTAGGTCACGTTCTGACAGTACTGCCGTGTTTATGACCTTGTTTTGTACAAATTGCACAAACGGTATTTCGGCATTATAACCATAAATTTGCAAAACAGATATCAGCGGAAACCTTGCCGTCCTCAATTTCAATAATTCCGAACGAGCCGCCGTATTTGATA
Source organism: uncultured Clostridia bacterium (assembly GCA_934454035.1). GTDB lineage: Bacteria > Bacillota > Clostridia > UBA1381 > UBA1381 > CAKSQL01. Next base: position 16,229 of record CAKSFY010000041.1, read on the forward strand.
CTGCCCGGATTCATAAGGAGCAAGCCGTCCTCTTGTTTGCAGAAAAATATATGAGTGTGACCGAAAATGCCTATATCCGCATGCTCGGCTTTTGCCTTTTCGGCAAAGGTACGGTAATTACTTTCGTATTTGACCCCGTATGAATGACCGTGAGACAGAAAAAAATTCTTGCCGCCGGTATTAAAGGTCATTTCCTGCGGATAAAGCGGACTGTCACAGTTTCCGGCAACATAGCGGAAATCAAGCTTCGGGTACATGTCTTGCAGCTTTTGTGCGTCGGCATAGTGATCGCCGGCATGGATAATCATATCCGCCGCAGGAAGCTTGTCAATAATTGCCGCACAGGTGCATGTATTGGCATGAGAATCGGAAAAGACAAGAATGCGCATAAGCTTTCACCGCCTTAATCACTGATATTATGATAAAGTATAGCACAAACCGACGAAAAAATCCATAGTTTTTTTTAAATTGTAATATAATTGTCATAAACTGTCAATTTTTTCTCACAAATTGACAGGCGCTTTTGACAATTTTTTCAATAGGTTGATGGTATAATATTATTAAAAGTCAGTTTATTTTTTGGGGATAATTGTGGAATAATATTATATTTCGGTTGGTAGTCTGTATTCTCCTGCCGCTTGAGCGGTTCTTTATTGCTGCGGCTTTGGGAATCCCTCCACCACCTTCGGTGGTCCCCCCCCTTTAGGCAAGGGAGGCATATCGGGAGGCGAAACCTGACGG
>CAKSFY010000042.1 GCA_934454035.1 uncultured Clostridia bacterium
TCAGTGTACGCGAGTACACTGTCGGGTATCCCAAAGCTAAAGCTTTGGCTCAGTTTGTTAATTCCGAAGCATTTTTTTCTATCCCCTAAAAAGGCGGTGTACTTTTTTTACACCGCCTTGACTTTTTTATTTGGTTATGAAAAACTCCGAGATAATTACTTATCACGGAGCTTAAAAACCATCGCGAACATAAACAGTTCGGATAATATTGTTACGGACGATGTGAACCTTTTAGACATAAGACTGCGCCGCAGGCGCGCTCGCAAATGGTTGATAATGAGCCAAAGGCGTTATGAGGGCGCTTGCAACCGAACAGCCGACGCGAATGTGACCTTTTGCATAAAAAATCAGAGCAAGCGATATAAAGCTTGCTCTGACGTGGTACGCCATCGGGGGCTCGAACCCCGGACACCCTGATTAAGAGTCAGGTGCTCTACCAACTGAGCTAATAGCGCATATCACAACCACGAATAATATAATACCACAATTTAATAAAAATGTCAATAGTTTTTTTGAAAAAATAATATTTTTTATTTTCAAATTATTTTTGTAACATATTATATAATTTTGTAAAATACCCATGATTACTTATGAAATAATACCCATGATTATTTATTTTTTATTATGCCGCATTTTTTAATAAAAAATTTAATTGATACAACATCTCTAACGAAAGATATAGGAGAAAGGTTACTTTAAAAACCGATAATCTTAATTTTTTTTAAATAAAATTGAGAGATTTTATAAAATCTCTTTTTTTTTTAACAATTTTATGATACAATAATATTATATACTGATTTTGAGAGGAAAAACATAAATATGATAATCTGGATAACACTTTCGTTACTTATTACTGCTGCGGACCAACTGCTGAAATATCTTGTTTTAAACAATATTTCATCTTCGGATACAATAGCGCTTATTCCGCATATTGTACAGCTTGTGTATGTGAAAAATACCGGGGCGGCATTCAGCCTGCTTTCGGGAAAGACATATGTACTCAGTCTTGTTTCGCTTGCGGTTTGCATATTTATTGTGGGTTATCTTATAAAGAAAAAGCCGCAAAACAGGCTGTTTTTGGTTTCACTGGGGATGATACTCGGCGGAGCGGTCGGCAATCTGATAGACAGAGCATTAAGGAATTTTGTGGTTGATTATATTGAGCTTTGTTTTATTCAATTTCCGGTGTTCAATCTTGCAGACATTGCCATAACCTGCGGAGCGGTGCTTTTGATGATATATGTGATTTTCTTTGACGGTAAGTAAAGGAGCTCGGGGCAAATGGAGGAGATAATTTTGCTCGCATCTTCCGCGGACGGCGGAGTGAGACTTGACAAATTTATAAGTGATAATACTGAGCTTTCACGCTCATTTGCGGCAAAGCTTGCAGAGGACGGAAATGTTATCTGCAGAGAAAAAAAGCTTCCGAAAAATTATCGGTTAAAAGATGGGGATTGTATAACTTTGCTTGTTCCGGAGCCTGAAATCCCCGAGGTTAAACCTGAGAATATACCGCTCAATATAGTATATGAGGATGACGAGCTGCTGGTTGTGAATAAGCCGCAGGGGATGGTTGTTCATCCGGCACCGGGCAATTACTGCGGAACACTTGTTAACGCGCTTTTATACCATTGCCGTGATTCGTTGTCCGGAATAAACGGAGTTGTACGCCCGGGGATAGTCCACAGAATAGATAAGGACACAAGCGGACTTTTGGTAGTCGCAAAAACAAATGATGCGCATATATTTTTGGCAGAGCATATCAAAGAGCATAAAGCCGACAGGCACTATCTTGCACTGCTGAACGGCATTCTGAAGCAGGGAGGGACGGTAAACAAGCCGATAGCAAGACACCCCTCTGATCGGAAAAAGATGGCTGTATGTGCAGGAGGACGCGAGGCGATTACTCATTATTCTCCTCTTGAGTGTTATGAGCAGGGGTATACTTTTACCGAATGTGTGCTTGAGACGGGACGAACTCATCAGATAAGGGTGCATATGGCGTCAATAGGACATAGCGTTGTAGGTGATAAAACCTATGGGATAAAAAATGAAAAATTCAGACTTGACGGGCAGCTGCTTCATGCGGCGAGCCTGGGATTTATCCACCCGAAAACCGGTGAGTATATGAAGTTTTCCGCGCCTCTTCCGGATTATTTCGAAAGAGTTCTCAAAGGTTTAAAACCGGTCGGAAAGTAAAAATGATAGGGTGATAACTTTGAAAAAAACATATGTGACATCTATGCCGAATCATATAGGTGCTTTTTTAAGGGCAAGTAAATGTCTTGCCGCTTTGGGAATTAATATTACAAGGGTCAGCTATAATAAGGCGATTGATTCGCACACGCTTTTTATCGATGCGGAGGGGACTTGCAAACAGCTCGAAAAGGCTGATGCCGAGCTTGAAAGAATAGGATATCTTCATAATGAGCAAAGCGGAAACGGCATTGCGCTTTTGGAATTCCGATTAAGAGATGTTCCCGGCAGCGTTGAGAATGTTCTGAAATTAATTAATGAATTTAATTTTAATATATCGTATATAAGCTCTCAGGAAAACGGAACCGATTATCAGTTTTTTAAGATGGGGCTTTATGTTGACGTTCGTGACAGGCTTTCCGATTTCATGGCTGAAGCGGAAAAAATCTGTAAAGTCAGAGTTATTAATTATAACAGCTCGGAAAAAGTGTACGATAACAGTATTTTTTATAATACTTATGTTATGGGGCTTTCTCAAATGATGGGACTTTCGGAGGAGGTTGGACGGGAACTCCTTGTTAATGTCAATCTTGCTATGCAGACGCTGGATGAGGAGGGATTGTCTCCGTACAGAACCTTTGACAGTATAAGTAAATTTGCCGAACTTTTGGCGAATTCCGGGGGAGAAAATTTTATGCCGAGAATAAGCACGCATAAGATTACGGAAAATACCGAAATAATATTGATTGAGCCGCCGTGCGGCAGTAATACCGCCATTATAAAAAGCAACGGAAGAGTATTGTTTGTTGACAGCGGCTATGCCTGCTACCGGGAGGAAATGCTTGGCATAATCAATAAGATTTTGCCGGATTTCAATCAAATGAAGAAAAGCATTTTTTTAACTCATGCCGATGTGGATCACGGAGGTTTGCTGCCTTTGTTTGATGAAATTTACGCAAGTTGTAAAACCGCAGGATGCCTTAAAAACGAATATGAGGGTAAAAACGGATATCGTGAAGAAAATCCGCTGCATAAGCCTTATATCAGCATTTGCAAACTGCTGACAGGATATATGCCGCCGAACCCGGAAAAAGTGAAATCTCTCTGGGGAGATATGAAAGAAATTTCCGAGCCGCTTGAGCAGACAGGATTTTTCGATTTCGGAGAACTGCATTTTGAAGTATATGAGGGAAAGGGAGGACATCTCCCTGGTGAGTCGGTACTGATTGATTATAAAAATCATATTGCTTTTACCGGCGATGTTTATATAAATGTTCACGGTCTGACTAAGGAACAGGCGGAATATAATCAGTATGCACCCACATTAATGACTTCGGTAGATACCGACCCGAAACTGTGTGCAAGAGAGAGAAAGGCGGTTACCGGACGGCTGGGTGCGGGAAACTGGCAGATTTTCGGGGCACACGGATTTAAAAAGGATTACATAGTCAGCATATAATGTGCGGAAAGGATATTGTTATGGATAATAGGGCAATCGGAGTTTTTGATTCCGGTTTGGGCGGACTTACTGCGGTAAAAGAAATTATGGAGCGTTTGCCGAATGAGAATCTGATATATTTCGGCGACACGGGCAGAGTTCCGTACGGAACCCGTTCCGAGGAAATAATCGTAAAATATTCGCGGCAGGACATTAATTTCTTGAAAAGCTTTGACGTTAAAATGATAGTTGTTGCCTGCGGCACTGTCAGCTCGGTTGCCTTGCCGATTATAAAAAAAGAATGTGACATTCCGATAATCGGAGTTGTCGAGGCAACGGCGGATGCGGCGGCAGGCGCAACAAGAAATAATAAAATCGGAATAATAGGAACGCAGGGGACAATTTCCAGCGGAGCATATGCAAAGAGAATACATTCGCAAAATTCAAAGATAAGAACTTATTCAAAAGCATGTCCTTTGTTTGTGCCGCTGGTTGAAAACGGACATTTCGATACAAAGGTTACAAGACTTGTAATTGAGGAATATTTGGAAGATATAAAAAAACAAGGTGTGGACACTTTGATTTTGGGGTGTACACATTATCCTCTTTTGGAAAAAGCAATTGCCGATTATATGGGAAGCGGTGTGAGACTTATAAATTCCGGAGCGGAGGTTGCAAAGGCTTTGGAAAAAGAATACCCTAAGCTTTTGAATAAAGAAAAAAACAATTCGCAATACAGATATTTTGTCAGTGATGATACAAAAACTTTTGAAAGGCTGGCATCGTCATTTCTGCAATGCGATATTAACGGACAGGTGGCGAAAACGGACATTGAAAAATATTGAAGATACAAATGCGGTTTTCAAAATAAAAAACAGTCAGTTTTTTTCAGACCATAATGACTGTATAGAAATTACAACCGCAGGAAAATTTTACTGTAAAAACGGGAAATATTATCTGCTTTATAAAGAATATGCCGATATCGGCGAGGTTTCGGTCATGATAAAGGCCGACGGCGGAAAGGTATCGATAAGACGCAGCGGAGCAAGCAGCTCAACAATGAATTATGCCGAAAATTATGCGGAGGAGGTTTTATACAGGCTTCCATTCGGAGATGTTGTGCTTGACTTGAGGACGAGCTTTGTGGATAATATGCTGACCGAGAACGGCGGAAGCCTGGCAATAGAATATGATATTGTAATAAATAATGAGACATACGGTAACAAAATATTAATAGAAGCGGAAAGGACTGATTGATATGAAACAATTTAAACGGCTGGCAGCGGCGTCACTGATTGCGTCAATGCTTTTCGGAGGAAATGTGTTTGCGGCAGAGGTGCAGAAAACCGATACTGCTTATGATTATTTCACAAAACTGATGACATATGCGTCGGAGCTTTATATAGACGAGAATGTTTCGGCAGATGAAATAATTAAAAAAGCAATAGAAAATGCTCTGGAGGAAAACCCCGACATGGTAACAAAGCTTTTAAAGGCAGGTTTCTCTTCGCTGGATGAGTATACAGAGTATTACACTCCGCAGGAATATGTTGATTTTATAAACAATATGAATCACACTTTTTACGGAATAGGCGTAATTATTCAGAAAAAAGATAAGTATGTTGAAATAACAAATTGCCTTGATGACGGCAGTGCAATAGAGGCAGGAATGGAACCGGGTGACAAAATTATAGGAGTGGACGGCAATGATGTAACCGGCAAGCCTTTGGATGTTGTGCAGACTATGGTCACCGGTGAGCTGGATACCGAGGTAACTGTCACGGTTTTAAGAGGAGAGCAGCAGCTCAGCTTTACATTAAAAAGACGTCCTGTTTCACAGAATACTGTTAATTACGGAGTTCTTGAGGGGAAAATCGGATACATAGATATAATTAATTTTGCAAAAAATACCGATTCGGAATTTGAAAAGGCTCTTGAATATATGGATGGAGAAGGCGTTACAGATATAATTCTTGATTTACGCGATAATCCGGGCGGATACCTTGTTCCTGCCGTAAACATGGCTGAAAAGATTGTGCCCGAGGGTGTAATAGTTCAGACTATGTTCAGAGATGAAAACCAGAACCAGACTTATTATTCAAGTCTTAAAGACCCGAAATATAAGTTTGCCGTGCTGGTAAATGAAAATACTGCAAGTGCGGCAGAGGTACTTTCGGGTGCAATGAAGGATTCAAAGATAGGATATTTAATCGGACAGACGACCTACGGAAAAGCAGTTATTCAGGACATGTTTACTTTGCGTGAGGGTGCTTTTAAAATCACGACGGGTCATTATCTGACAAGAGACGGTCATGAAATAAACAAAATAGGTATAGAACCCGACGAATTTGTTGCAAATTCCGAAAAACGTGTTAATATGGCAAACTATACTCCGTTTGATTATAAAATCAAGTGGAAGGTCGGCGATACGGGTGATTCTGTCAAAGCAGCAAAGGAAAGACTGCGCCGAATGGGCTATTACACAGGTTCGGTTGACAATGAATTTAATGCCGATCTTGAAAAAGCGATAAACGATTATCAGGAAAAAGCCGGGTTGTTCCCGTACGGAGTTTTGGATATTTCCACACAGGTTGCGATAGAAAATGAGTTTTATAAAACTCAAAAGGATATTGCGGATAATCAGCTTAAAGCCGCTTATTCATATTTCGGCGGAAATCCGGAAATACTTGATTAGTGTTTTTTGCGGGGGATAGGGAATGTGGTCTGTTTACATACAAATATTTGCAGCATTGACAATCGGGATTTTTCTCGGTGATAAAATATCGGTGGGCGATACGCTTATATTTGTTTTGGCTCTTTTTATTGCGGCACCGCTTAAAAAACTCGTGTTTAAGAAGTTTTTTTCGCATAGCGTATGCATTCTTTTGGTTGCCGCTTTCGGAATAATCGGATATCATTGGGCGGTTTCGGAGACAAACCGCCCTTTTTATCCATTAGAGGAAAAATATATTACCGCATTCGGCAAAATTGTTGATTTGCCTCGGGAGGATAACGAATCGTATATTTATACCGTTCAGATAAAGAGCGCGGAATATATGGGCAAAACATATACACCGGGCGAAAAAATCAGGGTCACTGCCGGAAAAAAATTTAATTTCGGGGACTGTATAGAGGTTAAAGGCTTTTTAAAATGCTTCCCGGAAAAGCTGAACAACGGAGATTATGATGTTGCAAGGCATTACAAATCCAAGGGGATTTATTTTAAAATGTATGCGGACAATGCAATATTGTCGCAGAAAAAGATAAGGATTTATACACCTGCGTATTTTGCGGCATGGCTGAAAAGCAAAATCTCGGACAGAATTTATGAAAACTACAGCGGAGATGAAGCCGCCGTTTTAAAGGCTGTTTTTACCGGATACAAGGACAGCTTTTCACCGGAATTTGAGGATATGCTCTATAAAACAAATACTATGAGATTATTTTATCCGGCATATATGCATTTGGCGCTTTTGTTTTCACTGATAGGTTTTCTGGGAGCATTTGTAAAAAAGAGTATAAGAGATAAGATTTTTATTTTACTGCTGATTATATATTCGATTTACAACATAAACACTCATTATATATTAAAAACCGCACTTTTGGCAATTTGTCTTACATATACCAAGATGAAAATCGGTTATGCACACTATATGGAGTCGCTTTGCGCAATTTGTACGGTGATTATTTTATCCAATCCATTGGTTTGCTATGAGAGCAGCTTTGTTTTGTCAGTGACAGCAGGGATTTTAATTTTTTATTTTGTTCCGCCGATTGCGGAAAGAATCAAGATAAAAACAACTGCAAGAAACAAAAGGCTGATTGCGGTCTGGCTTGTAATGTCTGTCGGTATGGCGCCGCTGAATGCATATTATTTCAGTGTGACAAATCCGTATGCATTTCTTATAAATATGCTCCTGATTCCGACATTGAATGTCTTGTGGATCGCGGTTTCGGTAAATTTATGCATACTCTCGGTGCTGAATATTGATATTATAACAAAAATGACCGTCGGGCTTATTTATTTTATCATTAAGCTGCCGGATATTCTTTGCGGATTGCCCTTTTTTACAATAATGCTGCCGCGTCCGAGCGTGGTTGTAATTATTATATACTATTTGTGTATTTATATTGTCTACAGAAAATGTATACGCAAAACAAGGGACGATTTTGCTGCAAAGACCGCCGCAGCGGTTGCAATAGGTCTTGCAGTCAGCTGCATTTCGGGCTTTGTGTCGGAGATTGATGATATGAGTATTAATATAGTAAATGTCGGACAGGGTGACGGAGCGGTAATATCCGTTCCGTTTGCCGAAAAGGTATTGATAGACGGCGGAGGAAGCAGTGAATACTCCGATTACGATTACGGCAAATCAATATTTGTTCCGTTTCTTAAACGAAACGGGTATACTAATATAACCGCGGCTGTTGTGACGCATTATCACAGTGACCACGTAAAGGGAATAATTGCAGCTATGGACGAATTAAAGGTTGCCGATGTGATAATTCCGAATTGCATGGAGGAAAATAAATACAGACGCGAAATAGAAGAAAAGGCGGCAAAGAAAAATATAAAGCTTTCATATTATAAAACGGGTGATATACTAAGATTTTCTTCCGGAATGTATATGAAGATTATAGCTCCGGACAATACCGATTTGCAGAGTGAAAACGAAAATGACCGCGCATACGGAGTTAAGGTTGTGTACGGGAAATTTTCCGCTTTGTTTATGGGTGATATCTCAAAAGAAACAGAGCTGCGTCATTTGGGTGAATGGGGTGACTGCGATGTTTTAAAGGTGGGACATCACGGCTCAAAAACCTCCACGGGTGAGGAATTTATAAAAGAGGTAAAGCCGGAGACTGCTATCATCAGCGTAGGCAAAAACAATCCTTATTCGCATCCGAATATTGAGGTTTTAAAGATTTTGGAAAATAGTCATGCCGATATATTCAGAACCGACAAAAACGGAAACATAAAGGTTGTGGCAGATAAGAACGGAAAGTACAGGATAATGAGCTATTATTAGACTAGTCCCGTCATTTTTTAAAAAAACTGTTGCAATTATTGCAATTATATGATATAATAAATAAAAATTGAACAATGTATCTGCCACCGGGTAGAGATGCATAATGCATTCATTGCTTATCGTTAGGTCTTTGAAGATAAGTAAATGGATGCATATTTTTTTGGAGGTATTAACGTGAAAGTTCCTTTTACGTCAGCCTTCGGCAGGATTTGATTGCCCATGTATATTTTCGCGTTTTACCCGGAAATATACATGGGCGTAAAAATCTTTTATCATTTATTGCCCTGCCGATAAGAGATTTCATTAATATTTATGCCGATGCAGGGCGGCGGAACGGAGATTATTATGAATCTGAAAAATTATTTTTCTAAGGCTGAGACAGCACTGTGGAGCAGTTCGGCAGCAATTATTATTGCATTTTTTTTCGTTTTTGACCGAGAGAGCTATATGACTCTCGCGGCTTCGCTTATCGGTGTGACATCGCTTATTCTCAATGCTAAGGGAAATCCGATAGGGCAGTTTTTAACTGTTGTTTTCAGCCTGTTTTACGGAATTATTTCCTTTACATTCAGATATTACGGTGAAATGCTGACCTATTTGGGAATGACAATGCCGATGGCAATAGTTGCATTGGTTTCATGGATTAAAAATCCGTATAAAGGAAATAAAGCGGAGGTGAAAATCAATCGCATAACAAAAAAAGAAGCGGTGTTTATGTGGCTTGCCGCTGCTTTGGTAACGTTTATATTTTATTTTGTACTGGAGTTTTTCTCAACGGCGAATATAGTACCGAGCACCGTATCGGTGACTACAAGCTTTATAGCGGTATATCTTACCTTTAAGCGTGATCCGCGTTATGCAATCGGATATGCCGCAAATGATATAGTGCTGATTGTGCTGTGGGTTCTGGCCGCGGTTGAAGACATCGGTTATATTTCTGTTGCTGCTTGTTTTGCGGCATTTCTCGCAAATGACATTTACGGATTCTACAACTGGAAACGAATGGAGAAAAGGCAGTCGCTTAATTTATGATATGTCGTCGATATCCATTTGCTCGTAAAGCCTTTTGCCTTTGACGGAGGCAATAATGCCTAAAACAATTGATAATATTATAATAAAAATATTAATTAAAATAATCGATAGGACAGATTTGCTGCAAACCAATTCCGCCGATCTGAAAGGGAGGAACATATAGTTATAAATAGACGCCGGCATCCAAAACAGTGAGGTTATGTTAAAAGCTATGTAAAGTATAAGCGGAATAAATATCCCGAAAATTATATCCGGCAATTTCCAGTATGCTTTCGAAAAAGCATATGTATCGAAGCCTGTTAAGCCTGTAAAAAGTAAAAGCGAAAGTATAAGAATCGGCCCGGGAGAACCGGTTGTGCCGCTTTCAAGCAAACGAATCGGCAGCGAGCATATTATTCCGATAACCGCAAGCCGCATAAATCTTGTGAGAATTGTTTTTATCATTTAAATACTCCCTTTATATTCCATATAATTTTATTTTACCATAATTAAAAGAATAATCAATAAAAATTGATATAAGATAAAAGTATTTGTTGAAAATATACAAAAAGCTGCCTTTAAATGCAACAATTGATAAAATGTCTGAATATTTCCATACTTTCGTTATTGCTTTTAAATGAGAATTCCGGATGCCATTGCACTGCCCATACGAATTTTTTGCCGGGCATATAAAGAGCCTCCGTTATTCCGTCAACCGAAACCGCCATCGGCAGCAGTCTTGTAGATATAGTTTTAACTGCTTGATGATGATAACTGTTAACCGCTGTTTTCTCTGTTTTTAAAAGCTCATAAAGCGGAGAATCTTTAATTATGGTAACTTCATGAAAGGCTTTATCATACGGAGGTTTTTGGCAGTGCAACACACCGAGCTCGTGAGGCAAATCCTGATATAATGTTCCGCCGAGTGCAGCATTGATAAATTGGATACCTCTGCATATTCCCAATATTGGTTTATCGGTTTTTAATATTTCTTTTAAAAGAATCAGTTCCATTGCGTCTCTGTTTTCGCAGCAGATTATGTTGTCGAATTGCGGTGATGAATTATACAGCTCGGGTGAGACATCCTGTCCTCCGGTGAATAAAAATCCGTCACAGGTTTTTGCAAGCTGCAAAAGGACGGAAGCGTCGGAGGTCAGCGGCAGCATAACCGGTATGCCTCCTGCGGCGAGGATTCCGTCAGCATACCCAGGCAGCATCCATAAGCTTTGCTTTTGTTCGTCCCATAAGGGCATTAATCCGATAATTGGTTTTTTCATATGTATCACGTCCTGTAAAAATATGTGTTTTTTATTGTTAACCCGGCATTGCGGCGTATGGCAAAAAACAAAAAACGCCCCCAAACCGACTCGGTCCCCCATATCATTTTATCCGTTCCTCTGCAGCGGCATTCGAATAATACTTCAATAATCCGTAACATTATCAAAATCCGAGAATAATTTAACGAGTATTCAAATCTAAGTCAACTCACCAGGATCTGAACATAAATCCCGATAAAATTTTCAGGTGATTTTAACAATATTAAGTTTTATATCAGTATCACGCAAATCCCGATGCAAATTCACTTCAAAAACGACATAAGCTTCCTCATCGCCTTAAAAGCGCTTTCTGTTGGTGAATGTGTGATAAAGCAACCAAACCGCAAGTTATGTTATCCGAACATAACTTTTAAGTTCAGTGTGCTTACTAAGTCATGTGCACGCCTGATTTTGGATGCGTCATAGCCCGAAATATTGTGAGTATCCGAACCGATACTGATCGCAATACCGCTGTTTTTTACAGCCTGCTGTTTCTTTTTGTTTGTGAGAAAATCATAATAATATGTATAGTTTCCCGAAGTATTGATTTCCCAAAATATATCTGCATCCCGCATATAAGATAATACATCCATGCCGTACCGTTCCGATAAAGAAAAAATATCGGTATGAGCAAATCCGACAGGGCAGGAAAACAAATTCCGCCATTGAATAAACTCATAAAAGTCCATTGCTTTAGGACTGTCAAGCGATTCAAACAAGCAATAATCAAGCCTGTCTGAATATCTTGCAAAAAAATCATCGGGCATGGGACGCGTGCCTATTTCCAATCCGCATAAAACTTCTATCCTGTCCGAAAACTCTGCTTTTAAAGCATTTATTTCCGTTATGTAGTCAAAAAGTTTTCCGCAAATTGAAAACTGATGATCCGTAATCCCTACGACATCAATTCGATTAGCCATAGCATTGCGGATTATCTCCCGAGGAGTGTTCGAACCGTCATAACTGTAAACGGTGTGATTATGCAAATCAACAGTTTTCAACCTCTATCACTCCTTGTAAATTCATTATATCATATTTTTTTTAAAATTTCAATAAAAATAATGAAAAAATATTGAAATTTTTTAAAAAATAGTTTATACTATATAATGTGTACAAATATAAATTTATTTTTTATTAAATGTTACTGAAAGGGTGTTTTTATGAGAGTATTGGTAACCGGAGGAACGGGATATATAGGAAGCCACACCTGCGTTGAGCTTATTAATGCCGGGCATGAGGTGGTTGTGCTGGATAATTTGTCAAATTCAAGCGAAAAATCATTGGAGGCGATTTATAAAATCACAGGAACAAAACCTAAGTTTTACAAGGTGGATTTGCTTGATTATGCTGATGTTGATAAATGTTTTTCGGAAAATGAATTTGATTCGGTAATTCATTTTGCCGGGCTTAAGGCAGTCGGAGAATCCTGCCGCATGCCGATAGAATATTACCATAATAATATAACCGGAACACTTAATCTTGTTGATGTAATGAGAAAGCATAATGTTTTTAATCTTGTTTTTTCATCATCGGCAACTGTATACGGAACTCCTAAAACAGTGCCTATTAAAGAAGATTTTCCGCTTTCAACCACTAATCCGTACGGTTCCACAAAGCTTATGATTGAAAATATTCTCACAGATGTATATAAATCTGATAACAGATGGTCGGTAACGCTTTTGAGATATTTTAACCCGATCGGAGCAAATAAAAGCGGCGAAATGGGCGAAGACCCAAAAGGAATCCCCAACAATCTCCTGCCGTACGTTGCACAGGTTGCAGTCGGCAAGCTTGAGTATGTGCATGTATTCGGCAATGATTATGATACTCCGGACGGAACAGGTGTAAGAGATTATATTCATGTTGTCGACCTTGCGCTCGGGCATTTGAAAGCTATTGAGAAAAAGAGCAACGAACAGGGAGTACATATTTACAATCTCGGAACGGGCAACGGATATTCGGTTCTTGATATTATTCATGCATTTGAAAAAGCATGCGGCAAAAAGCTTGAATATAAAATCGAAGCGCGCCGCCCGGGAGATATTGCAATGTGCTATGCAGATGCGTCAAAGGCTAAGAAGGAGCTTGACTGGCAGGCAACGAGAAGCATTGACGAAATGTGTGAGGACAGCTGGAGATGGCAGAGCACACACCCGAACGGATTTGCAGATTAATTAAAGTATAATAAAAACGCGCCGAAATGATATGCACCCCAAAAGTTAGACACTTTTGGGGTGCATATTTTTATTATACTATTTTGACTCTTTCCTCATCATAGAATCCTTTTTCGGCAGGAGTATTGTCTGCAACTCCTATAACTACAAGTGCTAATGGCAGGGAATCAAGATTGAATTCTTTTTTGAACAGTTCAACTTTATCCTCTTTCGGATAAATTCCGCACCAGCAGCTGCCATAGCCTAATTCAAGACTTTGAAGCAGTATATTTTCAATAGCGGCACCGCAGTCCTGGGGAAAATAATCCTGTGCAATGCCCTGCTGCAAATCAGGTCTTGCGCACACAAGAATCGCAAGTGACGCATCCTCAAGGTGCTTTGCATAAGGGTGAATCTTTAAAGCCTTTTGTTTTGCTTCCTCGCTCTTTATTACAACAAATTCCCATGGTCGTGAGTTGCAGGCACTCGGCGCGTGCATGGCGGCGTTTAAAATTGTCTTAATATCCGTTTCCGGAATGTCAAGCCCTTTTTTATATTTTCTGACGCTTCGTCTTTTTAAAATTGCTTCTGTTACATTCATTTTAATCACATTCCTTTCTGAATATATTATAACCGCAAATTTATTTTATGTCAATAAAACAGAGTGCAAAATCTTATGAATTTTAAGATATTGCACTCTTTTTTTATACAGTGCCGATTTTTCTGAATTTTTCGTATCTTGCGGCACATAAGTCCTCGTATGAAAGGGAGGAAAGTCTCTTTATTTCATTTATTATTTTTGTTTTCAGTTCGCTGCTTATTTCTTCGTGGGAACGGTTTTCTTCCGGTATTACACCCTCGATTATTCCGAATTCCCGGAGGTCGTGAGCGGTGAGTTTCAGTGCTTCAGCGGCTTCAGCGGCTTTTGCTGAGTCTTTCCAGAGTATGCTTGCGCATCCTTCGGGAGAAATAACCGAATAAACCGCATTTTCAAGCATGAAAATTGTATCGGCAACCGACAGAGCAAGCGCGCCGCCGCTGCCGCCTTCTCCTGTAACTACAGAGATTACGGGAGTTTTCAGCGTCATCATTTCCATAAGATTTTCAGCAATTGCAAGCCCCTGGCCGCGTTCCTCCGCACCGATTCCGCAATATGCTCCGGGACTGTTGATGAGACATATTACCGGTCTGTGGAATTTTTCAGCCTGCTTCATAAGCCTGAGAGCTTTTCTGTATCCCTCCGGACTCGGGCAGCCGAAATTACGTTTCATTCGCTCTTCGATAGCAGTTCCGCGCTCCATGGCGATTATTGTGACCGGAATATTGTCCAGATAGCCGATACCGCCCATAATTGCACCGTCATCGGCGAATCTTCTGTCTCCGTGAAGTTCAATAAAATCAGTAATCATTTTGTCTATATAGTATGCTCCCGACGGTCTTTTTCCGTCACGTGCATGGGTTACCCGTTCATATGCGTTCATCAATTTTCACCTCCGTGCAGCTTTAAAATATTTACAAGAGTATCTTTTAAATTTTCTCTCGGGATAATTGCGTCAACGAATCCGTGTTCCTTTAAAAATTCAGCGCGCTGGAAGCCTTCAGGAAGCTTCTGACCGGTAGTTTGTTCAATTACTCTTGCGCCTGCGAATCCGACAAGTGCTTTCGGTTCGGCAAGGATAATATCCCCCTCCATTGCAAAGCTTGCCGTGACTCCGCCGGTGGTGGGGTCTGTGAGTACCGTTATATATAAAAGCCCTGCGTCACTGTGTCTTTTCACAGCACCGCTTACCTTTGCCATTTGCATGAGAGAGAAAATGCCCTCCTGCATTCGGGCACCGCCTGAGGTTGTAAAACCGACAACCGGCAGGTTTTCTTTTGTTGCAAGTTCAAAAGCGCGTGTGATTTTTTCACCCACAATTCGTCCCATACTTCCCATCATAAATTCTGAATTCATGATAAAAAGAATGTATTTGATTCCGCCTGTTTCGGCATAGCCGTAAACAACCGCGTCATCAAAACCGCTTGATTTTTCTGCCGCAGACAGTTTTTCGTCATAGCCCGGAAAGGCGAGAATGTTATCGCTTTTTAAATTTGAATCCAATTCATCAAAGCTGTCACAAACAAGTCTTATGCGTTCTGTCGGGTTCATTCTTAAGTATGCGCCGCATTCGGGACAAATCGAGAGAACATTTTCTTCAAATTCTTTACCGCATTTTTTGCAGGTTTTTAAAACGGCTTTTTTTCTTTTAAATAATTTTTCGAACATAATTATTTCTCCTTATCAACTATTGCAAAGGAAAAATCGGCGGTTACTGCTTTTTTTCCGTTTACATATCCCACTCCCGAAGCAAAATAAAACGGCGCATGTTCTCTGGTGATTCTGCATTCTGTTTTGAATATGTCGCCCGGCTTTACGGGGCTTTTAAAGCGTACTTTGTCAAGACCGGTAAAATAGGGAAGGGAATCACCGCTCATTTTATCTGCCATAAGCACGCAAATCGACTGTGCCAGAATCTCACATAATATTACGCCCGGAACAACCGGAGCACCCGGGAAATGTCCGTCCAAAAACCATTCGTCACCGTTTATTTTTTTGATTCCGTGCGCAATGCCGTCCACGATATATGCCTCGTCAATCAAGAGCATACTGTCGCGGTGAGGAAGGATGGTCATTATTTCATTTTTATTCATTGCGGCACCTCCGGTTAAATTTCCTTAAATGCAAGACACGCATTATGTCCGCCGAACCCAAGTGATAATGACAATGACAATTCTATGTCGGTGTTATTTGCTTTATTGGGAGTGTAGTCAAGGTCACATTCCTCATCGGGAACTTTGTAGCCGATAGTAGGCGGAACAAGATTATTTTTCAGCGTAAGTATAGCGGCAATAGCCTCCGCAGCGCCTGCTGCTCCGAGCATATGACCTGTCATTGATTTTGTTGAACTGATATGCACCTTGTACGCATTGTCTCCAAATGCTTTTTTTATTGCCTGTGTTTCGGTTTTGTCGTTCAGCGGAGTGCTTGTTCCGTGAGCGTTTATATAAACCCGGCTTGCGTCAAAATCCCCTGCGCCGGAAACCGCTTCGGTTAATGCGTTTGCTCCACCTTCGCCGTCGGGGTCGGGAGCCGTAACATGATATGCATCGCAAGTGTTGCCGTAGCCGACAATTTCGGCATATATTTTTGCACCTCGTTTTTTTGCGTGTTCATACTCTTCCAAAATCAGCGCGCCAGCGCCCTCGCCCATTACAAAGCCGTTTCTCTCTTTATCAAACGGAATTGAGGCTCTGTCTTTGTCGGTGCTTTCGGAAAGTGCCATGCAATTTATAAATCCTGCAAAGCCGAGCGGATTTATAGACGCCTCCGCACCGCCTGCGATTATTGCGTCCGCATAACCGCCTTTTATTGCTCTGTATGCCTCGCCTATACAGTTTGAACCTGTTGCACAAGCCGTAACTATAGACAGACACGGTCCTTTTGCACCGTACTTTATGGCAATATTGCCTGCCGCAATATTGGAAATCATTTTCGGGATGAACATAGGCGAAACCCTTTTTGGACC
>CAKSFY010000043.1 GCA_934454035.1 uncultured Clostridia bacterium
GATTGCAAAATGCGAAACAGCTCCCGTCAAGGCAGTAAAGGTCATTATAAAAACGCTTGTACCGACTGCCGTTTTCAGTTCATATCCCATAACCGATGTCAAAAGCAGGAGCATCATCATGCCGCCTCCGGCTCCGACAAATCCGCAGATAAATCCGACAACGGCTCCGCAAATTGCGGATTTTATTATCCGTTCCTTTGCCGATACGGAAATCATGTCCTCTTTGGTTGTCATAACAGGCTTTACAATAAATTTAATTCCCAAAAGAAGTGTCATAAAAACCGAAAAATTGCCCATTGCGGCAGACGGAACAAGGCTGGATATATAGCTGCCGGCAACTGTAAACAAAAGCACGGCAGCCATCATCACCATTCCGTTTTTAATATCAAGATTTTTGTTTTTGCCGTAGGTGTATGCCGAAACCGCACTCGCAAGCACATCCGATGCCAAAGCTATTCCGACCGCAGTATACGGCTCAATTTTTAAAAACGTTACAAGCATCGGCGTTATAACCGCTGCGGCGCTCATCCCTGCAAAGCCCGTGCCGAGACCTGCGCCCATCCCTGCAAAAAAGCATGTCAGAACAGTTACTGCAAGCATATTATTCATAAAGCGGATATTTCTTGCAAAGATTATGAACACGCTCTTTCACGGTCTCTTGGTTAGCCTCAAAGTCTGAAACTGTCAGTTTGATAAGCTCTGCAATCTCACGCATGTCATCTTCTTTGAATCCTCTTGTAGTTGTCGCCGGTGTGCCCAAGCGGATTCCGCTGGTTACAAACGGGCTTTGCTTGTCAAACGGAATTGTATTTTTGTTTACTGTGATGCCAACTTCATCGAGCATATGCTCCGCCTCTTTTCCGGTGATTCCCGTATCTGAAAGGTCAAGCAGCATAAGATGATTGTCCGTTCCGCCGGATACAAGCTTAAAGCCGTTTGAAATAAGTCCCTCAGCAAGAGCCTTTGCATTCTTAACAATCTGCTGCTGATATTCTTTAAATTCCGGTGAAAGCGCTTCCTTAAAGCAAACAGCCTTAGCTGCAATTGTATGCATAAGCGGTCCGCCCTGAATTCCCGGGAAAATAGCTTTGTTAAACTGCTTGCCGAACTCCGCGTCCTTTGTAAGAATCAGACCGCCTCTCGGACCTCTGAGCGTCTTATGTGTTGTCGTTGTAACAACATCAGCGTAAGGAACCGGATTCTGGTGCAGACCTGCCGCAACCAAGCCGGCAATATGTGCCATATCGACCAAAAGATATGCGCCAACCTTGTGTGCAATTTCCGCAAACTTTTCAAAGTCAATCGCTCTCGGATATGCCGACGCGCCTGCTAATATAAGCTTTGGCTTGTGCTCCTCGGCAAGACGGAGGATTTCATCATAATCGATTCTGTTATCTGTCTTTGACACGCCGTAAGGAACAATATTAAAATATTTTCCCGACATATTAACCGGGCTTCCGTGGCTTAAATGACCGCCGTGGTCAAGACTCATTGAAAGGACTGTATCCCCCGGAGTCAACAGGGCGAAAAATACCGCCATATTTGCCTGTGCTCCCGAATGCGGCTGAACATTGGCATATTCTGCGCCAAAAATCTTTTTTGCTCTTTCTATTGCAAGATTTTCAACGCTATCTACACATTCGCAGCCGCCGTAGTATCTTTTTCCGGGATACCCTTCCGCATATTTGTTGGTAAGTACGGTTCCGTTCGCCTCCATAATTCTTTCGGATACAAAGTTTTCCGATGCAATCAGCTCAATTTTGTTCTGTTGGCGGTGCACCTCTTTCATGACCGCGTCATAAACCTCCGCATCGAAAGCTTTAAGTTCGTCTAAATGAAACATAGTTTAATCCTCCGTTTTTCATAATATACATCTATTATACAATTTTTTCGCTAAAAGTTCAAGCATTTAAAAAAAATATTGCAATATTGCAATAAAAATTGTATAATAAGTATAGAAAAATGAGAACGAAAGGGCGAATTTTGTAATGACAAAGAAGGAACTTGTTTCAAAAATGAGAGAAATACTGGATGAACTCTATCCCGATGTAAAATGCTCTTTAAATTACTCCACTCCCGTAGAAATGCTGATTGCAACGCAGTTGTCGGCACAGTGTACGGACGCGAGGGTGAATCTGGTATGTAAGGATTTGTTTAAGAAATATAAATCGGCAGAGGATTTTGCCAATGCCGATTACGAAGAGTTAATGAACGATATTCGCTCAATAGGTTTTTATCGGAACAAGGCTAAAAATATAATTCTTTGCTGCCGCCGTCTCATAGATGTGTACGGAGGAGAAGTTCCCGACACTATGGAGGAGCTTCTGACGCTTCCCGGAACAGGACGCAAGACGGCAAATCTGGTTCTCGGAGATATTTTCGGCAAACCGGCAGTCGTGGTGGACACTCACTGTAAAAGAGTAGCAAAACGAATAGGACTCACAAAAAACGATGAACCCGATAAAGTCGAAAAAGACTTAATCAAAATTGTTCCCGAGGATTATCGGCTAAGAATGTGCCATCAGTTTGTGAATCACGGCAGGGCGGTATGTACGGCGCGCTCACCCAAATGCAGCGGATGTGCACTTTACTCCGTCTGCAAAAAATGCGGCGTTAAGTGATTTCATCCAAAATGTTTTGAACACTTCTTTTATTGGTTCGGATGCAGCGCTTCAGCATATACAAATCCTCTTTGTCCGAGGTTATACAGTTCATTCCCTCTCCGCAGGAAAGGCTTGCCGCAAATCCGCAATTTTTAAGAACATCATATGACTCGGTGCTGACACTTCCGAAAGGATAAGTAAATACCTTCGGCGTCAGACCGAGATTGTCATGGCACAAAAGCTGCATTTTTTCAATATCCGCGGTTAATGCAGCGGCATATGCGTCCGACGTCTCCCCCTTTATTTTATGCGTACCCTTTCTTTTTCCTATCGAATGCATATTATATGAATGATTGCCTATTTCAATCCGTCCGCTTTCAAGCAATTCATTTACATTTTTCCAGGAAAGATATGCATAGTTCGGATTTTCATCCGGATTTTGCGAATAATCCTCGGTATATTTACCGACTATGGAAATTACTGCACGCTGATCATATTTTTCCAGCAGCGGCAGAAGATACGTTTCATTATTGTAATGTCCGTCGTCAAATGTAAGTATTATCGGCTTTGGCGGAAGATGAGTTTCTCCGTTAACATACTCAATCAAATCATTTACAAAAATACATGTATAGCCGTTTGCCTTTAAATACTTAAAATCTTCTTCAAGCTGATTTTGAGTAATTACATATGTACCGCTCTTTGACGGGTCTCTCAAAATACTGTGGTACATGATAATCGGCACATTCACAGAACCTGCGTCCGTTTTGACAGAAGTCTTTTTTGAATGTGCAAATATTCCGAAGCTTATTGCGGCAATCAAAAAAAATATTATACTTTTTATATTTAATGAAACACAAAAGAATTTTCTGCTCATTCGTCTCACCTTTCTTTATTTTAGAGAAGCTTAGTATATATATATTCGGTTTATTTTTTATTATTCATCCAAAAAGGCGAAAATAACTTTCGCTAAAACTATTGACAAGGTGAAAGTTATGTGGTATAATACAAGCAAATATTCGAATATTAATTTTTTGAACTGCACAAGGAGGATATATATATTGTATCACTTCAAAATCTCATAAAATTCTTTTATTAACCAGACAAGACAAAGACATATTATTTACACGGAGGGTAAAAGAATAAATGGATTATCAAAAAACTAAAAACAATCCCTATCTGCTTCCCAAAAATTTATACTCGGAAGTAAAATATATGATTAAGGATTATTCGCGACTAAAGGGAGAATACGAGGAGCTGTCGAACACGAAAAACGAGGACAGAAACTGGGCAAAGCTATGCACTGTTGCCTCAAAAATTGCGGCAATAGATACTGCAATTCTGAGAATCCCCAAAGAATACAGACTCGGAACCATAAACAATATCGAAAACGAAAGAAGCAAAGACGGTTACTATCCGAACAATGCTGACTTTCGCACGTATCAGAATTATAAGCGCAGACTGATTTATTATGTCGCCGAAAATATGAATTATGTCTGATATATAATTCCGGCTGCAAGGCGGAAAATGTTGAATTTTTGTGGACATTGTTGACTTACATATTTATTTTTTATATAATGGAATTATGCGGAGTGATTCGTCTTTATGCAATTTGCGGAAAGACGTGTCATTCAACAGCTAAAAAATATAATATGAAAGGGTTTTATATATGACTTTTGAAGAAAAAAAGAGCATGTCTTATGCAAATACAATGAACTCATAAAAAGGAAAAACAAGCCGTCTGAGTTTTATAACGGAGTATATACAAGATACGTAAATCCCGTGCTGACCAGGGAGCATATTCCGCCTGAGTGGAAATATGATTTCAGCAAAAAGGACAATCCGTTTTTTATGGAGCGTATAGGAATTAATGCTGCTTTTAATTCCGGAGCAATTATTCATGACGGCAAAATAAAGCTTATCGCACGTGTAGAGGGTGCGGACAGAAAATCATTTTTTACGGTTGCCGAAAGCAATTGTCCTACAGAGGGATTTGTATTTGAAAAATTTCCTGTTCGGCTGCCGAAAGGCGAAAAAGAGGATACAAACGTATATGATATGCGCCTTACAAAGCATGAGGACGGATATATCTACGGACTTTTCTGCGCCGAATCAAAGGATAAAAGTGTAAACGATACTTCATCGGCAGTTGCAGAATGCGGAATTGTCCGTACCAAGGATATGAAAAACTGGGAAAGGCTTCCGAACCTGAATTCAAAGTATCAGCAAAGAAATGTAGTGCTTCATCCGGAATTTGTAAACGGTAAATATATGGTTTACACTCGCCCATCGGACGGTTTTATAGATGTCGGCTCGGGCGGCGGAATCGGATGCGCCTATATAAATGATATGGAAAAACCCATTATTGAAAACGAAGTAATCATAGACAAACGCGACTACCATACAATCAAAGAAGTAAAAAACGGAGCCGGTGCCACTCCGATAAAAACGCGCGAAGGCTGGCTGCATATTGCACACGGAGTGCGCAATACCGCTGCCGGGTTAAGATACGTTTTGTACTGCTTTATGACATCGCTTGATGACCCGTCAAAAGTAATATACCGTCCCGGCGGTTATTTTCTCGCTCCGCTCGGTGCGAAAAGAGTCGGAGATGTTTCCAATGTAGTTTTTTCAAACGGTGCCGTATGTGATGACAACGGTAATATATACATTTACTACGCGTCAAGCGACACAAGGCTTCATGTTGCGGCAACTACTGCCGAGCAAATGATTGACTATTGTAAAAACACACCCGAGGACGGACTCGATACATATTCAAGTGTAGATAAAATCTGTACGCTTATCGAAAAAAATATGAACATATTAAAATGATTAATTAAATATCAGCATCAATTTATAAACATTTTACGCTATAAGCATCTCCGCTCAGCATACGTAAGTATACTGAGCGGAGATGCTTGTTTTTGATTAGCTTTTATGAAAAATCGTTTTTTTGCCATCCAAAAAACCATTGCTCCTTTTCTTGCTTTTCGAAGCTTTTTTACATTCCCTTTATTTATATAAATATTTAAATAGCGGCAAATGCCCGGAAAGCATTATTACTGCCGCGGAAAAAGCAACGGACAGGAAAAGCGTCAATATATATTCGGTCAGACCGCCGCCGGGAAGATTATTAAGACACGGCAGAATAATAAGACACTCTACTATCAGCATATGCGAAAAATAAACCAATCCGGATATATTTCGCAGCTTTTTGTAAATCGGTCTGTCCGGAAGATTTATATTAAGCGATATGTAAAATAAGAGAAAAACAGTCGGAATAAGTCCGAGATACATATCGAATTCTCTTATCCATCCCAGTTTGGAAACAATCAGAAATTCCGCCGCATAAAACAAAACCGAGCCTATAAAAAGGCAATATGCGGATTTTATATACGGTCTGTACTTTGCAAAATATAATCCTATAAGAATAAAAATGAGTCCGTCGCAAAGTCCGTTTCTGGTCGTATTAAAAATCATTTTCAAATTCAGCAGAAATGACCATACTGCCGTGAAACGCCGAAGCGGAAGAATCATGCCGAACCAACTTTGTGCCAAAAGTCCCAGACAGTACATCACCAAAGAAAAACCGGCTATTGCTTTCGGTCTGATTTTTAAGAAAATTAAGATAAGAAAAATAAGATAAGCAACAATAACTGCATTAAGATACCATAAATGACCGTAACTTGTACTTAAGAAAAAACGAATCGTATAATACTTTAAAAAGCCGGGCACGCTGACATCAGGCATGATTTCCTTTATATGATAAAATGCAAAAGGCGCATATATACAAGACCAAATAATATAAAGTCTTAAAATTCTTTTTATGTAATTTAAAATGACACCCTTATTAAGTACTCCTTTTTCGTCATACGCTTTTAAAAAAACGAAATACGCAGAAGAAACAAAGAAAAACGGAACAGCTATTCTCGAAATAAAATCCTTGAGTATATAATTAAGCCGCCAATCAATTCCGCTGAGCGGAGAAACATGAATCGACACTACGAGTGCTGCACAAATAAATTTCATTAAATCTATGAAATTGTAATCTCTGTTTTTTAAACCGACTGCATTTTTTTCTGTTCTCATATTTTTGCCCCACTGATGATATTATATTTTAAGTATACCACACAAATTCTGCTTTGTAAATAAATACAGCTGATTTTTATCATTTTGTATCAAAAAAAATGTACATAAAATAAAAATTGCTTTCCTGCTGTTTATGTGACATAACAAATCGGAACATTCATTGCAGAGTGCAGAAAAAGAAAAAGCCGGAGCTGAAAACCTGAATTCGGTTTTCGGCTCTGACTCCCGTTTTCTTATATTCAAAATATATCGGTTATTCAACTGATATAAGCCTTACATCATTTTTTTCAAGAGCATGCTGCCACTCTTCGTCAAGCTTTATATCCGTAATCATGCAATCAATATCCTTAAGACCGCCGATAGTCGGTATTCCCAATCTGCCGAATTTTTTTCGGTCACAAAGGAAAAAATTCGACTCCGAGCAATCCATCATAGCTTTTTTAATTTCCGATTCTGCCTCCGATCGCTCTGTAAGACCTCTCGAAAGAGTAATCCCGGCACAGGAAAAGAAAAATTTATTGGCATAATAATACTTTCTGATTGTGTCCTCTGCCATTCTTCCCTCATAGGAAAGATTTTTATTCACCAGCCTGCCTCCGGTGCATATAACACGAATATTATCATATTGACAAAGCTCGGAAACAACCCTCTCCGCATTGGTGATCACGGTAATAGAGCGTTTATCCTTAAGATTGCGTGCCAAGTGCAGGCAGGACGTACTTGCATCCAGAAATATTGTCTCGCCGTCCTTCACAAATTCAGCTGCACGCTTACCGATTTTTTGCTTGCCTTCAAAATTTACGGTATCGCGCTCATGCGTGCTCATATCGGCATCATTAATATCTTCAACCAATGTAGCCCCACCATAAGTACGCACCAAAACGCCCTGACGTTCAAGTTTTTCCAAATCTCCCCTTATAGTTTCGGTTGTAACATCAAATTTTTTGGCGAGCTCCAAAACGAGAACGCTTTTATTTTTCATTATCAGCTGTTCAATCCGGCTTCTTCTCTCTACCGCTAACATACAAAATTCCTCACATTACTGCTTCCCAAAGATCGGGATGCGGATTTGCTATTACCTCGGTATTGATTAAAACACCGTCCTCTGCTGCAAGATGAGCTCCTGCCTCAACCGCTGCCGTTACATCGGCAACCTCTCCCGTCATGGTTACAAAACATTTGCCGCCCATACCGCGTGCTACTCTGACTTCAATCAATTTTACCATAGCTGCCTTTACCGCTGCATCTGCCGCCATAATTGCCGAAGCTGCAGTAAATGTTTCAATTATTCCGAGTGCTTTTTTTTCGACATTATCGGCTGTTCCGCACATTGCCTCAAAAACCTTCTCGCCTAAATTTCCGATAACAAATTTATCTATCAGTGAATCCTCCGCAAGCATTTCGGCACGGTCTACCGCCGCCTGAATGGATGATAAATCACCGCCGACAATGGTCACGAATTTTCCCGGGCAGACAGAGCCTGACTGCAAAAGTGAAATTCCCGCACTTTTAAGCATTTCATCGGTGACCTTTATACCCTTGCTGACATTTTTTACTTCTACTAATCCTATGGAATTCATAAACTGCCTCCAATTATCTCTCGATTACTATATAAGCATCCGTGATTTCTTTTACTTTTCCGTCTATGCTTGAATGAATAACTGCACCCAAAGCATTTTTGTCCGTTTCAGCTATCGGCGTACCCACGCTTACCTTTTTGCCGACCTTTACAATCGGCGATGCAGGCTTGCCTACATGCTGCGAAAGCGGTATTGTCACGGTTTCGGGATTAAATTCTATATATTTTCGTTCAACATAATCGCGCACATATTTTCTTATTCCGAGTCTGTCCGCAAGTTTCTGCGAAGAAACAAGTCTTGACGCTCTCTCCGGGCGAACCGACTCCGGCGCTGTATTATTTTTTCTTCTGAATCCGTTTTTACCAAGCAGGCGCTTTACCTCCATTGAGATTGCCTGCGGATTAAGCATTTGCTGGCAGCCTATCACGGTACAGACACCGCAGCCGCAGCACAATGCACTTTGCAGAAAGCTTTCCGCATTTTGAACCTCCTGCTGAGATGCCGCATGAACAGTCTTATTTACCCTTAAGTTATATCCGAGCAAATATCTGGGACAAACATCCGAACACATATGGCAATTGCAGCATGCAGCGGATGCACGCTTCAATGTCATGGAAAGCGGCATTTTTTTGCGCTGAATCACCGAATGAGTCTCGGGGAACAGCAAAAGACCCTTTGTTGTCTTTTTAACAACCGCCGTTTCGGGATCTATAAGCCTGCCCATCATAGGTCCGCCGTCAATTACGCATTTGCCTGTTGTGCTGATACCGCACTTTGCCAAAAGCTCAGCAACATTCATACCTATAGGCACCTTTACGGTCATTGCTTCATCCACATCGCCGCTTATCGTGACATATTTGTCGGTGACTGCTTTTCCTTCTGTTATTGCTTTATGAATATTATAAACTGTCTCAACATTTATTACCATTACTCCGACCATAATCGGAATACTGCCCTCGGGAATTATTTTCCCGGTGGTTTCATAAGTAAGCACCACTTCATCACCGGCAGGATAAATGTCGGGAATTTCATGAATTTTCACTTTCGTTCCTTCAAGAGACTTGACAATATCACTGTCCAGAAGGTGCATATTTTTACCCTTAATGCCGATTATGGCTTCATCTGCTTCCATTGCGTCTGCCAGTATATTTAAAGTATCAACCAATGCAGCAAGATGCTTTTCAAGAATGTGATGGTCAACCATCATAAGCGGCTCACATTCCGCCGCATTCACAACAATTTGCTTAACATCCTTAGAAAATTTCTTATGAGTCGGAAAGCCTGCGCCGCCCGCGCCGACAATTCCGGCATTATATGTAATTTGGCAAAGCTCATCAAATGTCATTCCAAGCTACCCCTTTTTTATATATTTTCAGCTCTGTTTTTCATCGACAATTCCTACAATTGCCGCGTCAACCGGTGCGTCGCTTCTGCTGATTCCGAGTCTTGCGGCACTGCCAGTTGCTATAATAACCTTTTCGCCCACTCCGGCACCTACTCCGTCAACCGCGAGAAGATACTTATCGGTAAGCATATTATTTTCTATCAGCTGCACCGTCAGAAACTTAAATCCGACCAGCTTTTCGTTTTTGCTTGTCGATATAATACTGCCGGTAACTTTTGCTAACAGCATATATTTCAATCCTTTCTTAACCAGGAATTTTTTTCAAAACTATTTCGTTAATATTATTACCCGATCTCCGTTTTTGATAGCCGCAGCGTTTGCATCGTCCGTATCAATATGCATTTCCGTATCGAAATCATCACGAACACGCACTTGTACATCATAATAACGTGTCGGTTTTGTATTCTGAATTTCAACATCTACCAGGTCATTGTCCGAAATTCCGTATTTTGCCGCATCTTGAGGAGTCATATGTATATGTCTGTTGGCAATGATGCAGCCTTCGTTTAAAAATACGCTCCCTTTAGGTCCTACAAGCGCCATAGGAGCACTGCCCTTGATTTTGCCCGACGGACGGACCGGCGGACTGACTTTCAGCTTAAATGTGTCTGTTCTTGATATTTCTATCTGTGATTCGGGACGGACAGGTCCCAAAACGCGTACACCCTCTATTGTTCTGAGAGAAGGGCTGACCAGTGTTACACACTCCTCGGCGGCATATTGGTCACCCATAAGCTTTTTCTTTGGAGTGAGTTCATAGCCTTTTCCGAAAAGAGTATCCAAATCGGCTCTTGACAGATGTACATGACGTGCGGAAACACCAACCTTTATATCAGCCGAATTTTCATTGTCTTTATTGAGTATTTTTATTACGTTTTCAGTTATTAAATTAACCAAGTTTGAATCTGTCATAAATAAGCCTCCAGTAAAGTAATTTTATTGTCAAAGCCGTATGTGTTTACGGCTTTGACAATATTCGTACAGATTAAAGAGCCGGCAAAATCTTTTCAACATCGCCGTGAGGACGGGGAATTACATGTACAGATACGAGCTCGCCCAATTTTGAACCTGCAGCTGCTCCTGCATCTGTTGCAGCCTGAACTGCTCCTACATCGCCTCTTACCATAACAGTTACCAATCCCGAACCGATTCTCTCTGTTCCGATTAATGTAACATTTGCAGCCTTAACCATTGCATCGGCAGCTTCAATTGCAGCTACCAAACCTCTTGTTTCTACCATTCCTAATGCTTCTACAGCCATTGTGATAACCTCCTGTTTTTATCTTTGTTTTGGTTTTCTGCCCCTTTTTGCGGGGACTTTTTTATCTGAAGCCTTTTCGGCTTTAGAATCTTCTTTTTTTTCCTCCTCGTCAAGATGAAGGAATTTAAATATCTCCGGATGCGGACGGGCGATAACCTCTGCCGCCTTAAAGCATCCGACCTGCTTTGCAAAGCTTTTGCCTGCCTCAACCGACGCGGTGACCGCCGAGACATTACCCTTTACAACAATTGTAACCAGTCTGCCGCCGAGTCTGCGTTCGGTTGCGGCAAATTCAACATCTGCCGCTTTAAGCATTTCATCAGCCATCGTTATTGCATGACCGAGTGATGATACTTCTACCAATCCTAATGAAAAGCTCATTTTAAACCATCCTTTCTATCGGGATATATAAGCTTTGTTATATGGTCGGCAGAATTTTTTCAACATCGCTGTGAGGACGGGGAATTACATGTTTTGCAACCAATTCGCCCAAACGGCTTGCAGCTTCTGCACCTGATTCTACAGCTGCCTTAACTGCGCCGACATCACCTCTTACGATAACGCTTACCAAGCCCGAACCGATTTTTTCGGTTCCGACCAATGTAACATTTGCAGCCTTTGTCATAGCGTCGGCTGCTTCGATTGAAGCTGTCAAGCCTCTTGTTTCAATCATTCCCAATGCTTCCATTTACTGTTTCCTCCATAAATTATTACTTATTGTTCTTTATATGTCCGAGTCTGTCTCTGCCTACGCTGCATCTTCTTGCCATTTTTTCGGCATCCTCTGTCGGTCGTGCGATAATATGCGACTGAATAAGTCCCGTACAAGACTCTGCCGCAGCCTTTCCTGCTTCTACTGCGGCTTCAACCGCCGAAACGCTGCCTTGAACCTTAACGCACATTATCAGCGGAACTTCAACCGTTTCCGCATTTGCCGGCTTATTTGAGTCTATGGCAATTACCTTTACATCAGCAGCCTTTGCAGCTGCATCCGCAACCTTAATTGCGCAGACAAATCCGAAAATCTCTATAATGCCGATTGCATCCATAAATTATATCTCCTTGTTAATATAAGCAATTTTAAGACCCTTTTGAGCAAGATTTGTTTCAAGAGCTTCATTCATTTCGTCAAGACCGAAACGGTGAGTAATAAGCTCCTTAATCGGTAAGCCGATTGCCTGTGCTCGCTTTAAGAAATCAAAGGTTGTTGCATAGTCTCTGAGAGTGTATACCCATGAGCCGACAAGTGTAATTTCCTTTGAGCAAAGGTCAAAATGCGGATTGATTGTTGCGTCTCCGCCGTTGATGAAGAATCCAAGCTCGCAAAGTCCGCCGCCGTTTCTGATAAACTTGTAAATGTTGCTGTGAGCTATCGGCGAGCCTGTGCACTGGAATGCAAAATCTGCAAGATAACCGCCGTTTGCTTCTTTGACAGCTTCGGTCAATGCTTCAATTCCCTTATGCTGCATAAAGTTTACAGTGCTTCCTGCACCCATTCTCTTTGCAAATTCAAGTCTTTGGTCGTTTCCGTCAACGGCTACGATATTTTCAATACCCATTGTGCGGAGAACCGCTATGCATATAAGACCGATAGGTCCGCAGCCCTGTACAACCACTCTTGAGTTAAATCTCAAAATTCCTGTTGTTTTTGCTCTTTCAACTGCATGAATCAATACTGCACACGGCTCAATCAAAATTCTCGAATCCAGGTCAAGGTCACTGACGTTAAATACAGTTGAACCGCCTCTTATAAATATGTAATTTGAGAACCAGCCGTTTAAGTGATAATCATCATCCGGAATAAGTCCGTAAACGTCCGCAGCGCCTACATTCTGCTTATTCAAATCAAAAACAGTTATTTCCGGATCGTCTTTGAAAATCATGCAGGTAACAACCTTGTCGCCGACATGAAGCGGCTTTCCTGCGCTGTCCTTTTTAACATTCTTACCCATTTTAACTATCTCGCCGGTACCCTCGTGACCGAGTGCAACCGGAATAAGTCCGAACGGGTCGCATTTGAACTCATGTCCGTCTGTTCCGCATACTCCGCAGCCCTCAACTCTGACTAAAATATCGTCATCGCCAACCTCGGGAATAGGAAATTCTTTAACCTCGAACTTCTTCAAATCGGTAAGCATTGCAACTCTTGCCGTTTTGGGAATGTCGCCGGATTTTGCCGGAGCTTTCGCAGCTTTTGATTCACTGCCCATTTCTTTCAAAACCGCCTGAACCAAAGCTTCTATATTATGTTCGCTGAAATCCATGTTTGTTTCTCCTTTCATTTTATCACACAATTGACAAACTGTCAACCAAAACACATCTGCGCTGACGCGTAAATGTTCTTGCCGATGTCAGTCCCTCGCCTGTCGGACCTGCTATTGTAAAGGTTGTATGTCCCTCACTGTTAAAACCGATTCCGGCATAACTGGGAGCATTTTTTACAAATATAGTTGTGCCGACTGCCTTTGCGTACTTTGTCATATGATCAACATTTTTTGAATGCAAATGTGCCGAATGACGGTTTCCGTGTTCCGCCTTTACTGCCATTTCCATTGCGTCCTCGAAGGTATCGCATCTTACGATTGCAAGTATCGGCATCATAAGCTCTGTCTGAACAAACGGCTGTGAAAACTCTGTTTCACAGATTATGCAGCGAATATCGTCCGATGCTTCAATTCCGATTTGCGCCAGAATTTTTTTAGCGTCTCTGCCTACCCAATCCTTGTTTATAACAAGTCTCGGTTTATCTCCCGGATTTTTGCCGGGAACTTCAACCAATACAACCTTTTCGAGCTGCTTTACCTGTGCGTCGGTCAGCATGTATGCGCCGTTTTGCATCATATGATGAATAAGCTCATCCGCAACATTGCTCATTACAAAACATTCTTTCTCTGCAATGCAGGGAAGGTTATTGTCAAATGTACATCCGTCAATTATATCCTTTGCCGCTTTCGGAATATCCGCGGTATCATCAACCACAACGGGCGGATTTCCCGCGCCTGCGCCGATTGCCTTTTTACCGGACGACAAAAGCATTTTAACAACTCCGGGTCCGCCTGTTGCTACAAGCATGCGTACCGACGGGTGATTAACCATTGTATTTGAAGTCTCCATTGTAGGATTCTTCACCGTTGCAACTATATTTTCGGGGCCTCCTGCCGCAAGTACCGCACGGTTTACCAAATCTACCGCATATGCAGATATATTCTTTGCATGCGGATGCGGATTGAAAAGCACTCCGTTGCCTGCCGCAAGCATACCTATACTGTTACAGATAACCGTACAGCTCGGGTTGGTACTCGGTGTAATTGCTCCGATAATTCCGAACGGTCCCATTTCAATCATGGTAAGACCTCTGTCGCCGGAAAGCGCTTTCGCTTCCAAATCCTCAGTTCCCGGAGTTTTGTCGGCAACCAGATGATGCTTTAAAATTTTGTGATAGACATTGCCCATTTTTGTATCCTCTACGGCAAGCTTTGCCATAACCTCGGCTTCTTCATGGGTAAGACGTCTTATTTCTTTTATGATATTTTCACGTTGTTCTCTATTATAATATCTGAAGGTTTCATAAGCCTTATTACAAGCCTCGATTGCTTCCTCCATTGTATCAAATACGCCAAGCTGATGGCGCGGTTTTGCAGGTTCTGTACCCAAATTCTGCATAACCTCTTTAACCAATTGTGCAATCATGTCTTCATTCATTATATTCAAACCTCCTTTCAATATATAACGCTCCGAAATGTGCAAACTCTGTATCCTCCTCGGCAGTTCCTCCCGAAACTCCTATACCTCCGATAAGCCTTCCTCCGGCAATCAGCGGATAACCTCCGCCGAGAAGCGACACTCTGTTTCTGTCCGTGACCATAAGCCCGTCAAGCTTTCCGCCTCTTGATTCAGCCAAAGCAACATGCGTCGGAATTTTAAGCGCAACCGATGTGTATGCCTTGTCCTGCGCAATCTGACAGCTTGCAATAAATGCGTCATCCATAGACTGCAAAAGCACAAGATTTGCTCCCGAATCGGTTATTGCAACAACTATCTTTTTGCCCAGCTGCACGGCTCTCTTTTCGACCGCATAGGCAAGCTCCTTTGCCAGTGAAAGAGTGAGAGTTTTCTCTGCACCTTGTATCGGTTCCGGCGTTTCGCCGTTTTCCTTTTCGGCATATCTTGCCATTGCATAAATTGCGTCGCTTAATCTGTTAATGTAAACCAGCAGCGTCTTTTTCATTCTGCCTGTCTGCGATACCTTTACCGCTATGCGCTCCGCGCGCCTTATTATACATCTTGCGACATCAAGCTGTGCGGAGACGGCATTTTTACCCGGCAGAGCAAATTCTGTTATGCCTTCGCCGAAGTACTTGTCGCACATCTTCTCAATATATGTTATACACTCGTCTGTGACCGACTGTTTTCCGCCCGATATTTCACCCATAACCGATATAAGCTTCTTTTGAATAAGCTCAATATCGCTTATCAGCATTTTATCGGAAGAATATGCTTTTGCCAGTCCCAAAACCGAAGTAAATTCATCGATTGTTCCCAAAAGGTCAATCACGGAATCGGACTTTGAAATATGTTTGTTATTCAGTATTCGGGTATAACCGCTGTCGCCGTAACCCGTATATAATTTGTCCATATATTTCCTCCGAAAAATATTATTTTCCGCACTGCTCCAAAACTCTCTTTGTTACCTCGGCAACAATTTTTTCAATGTCTGCGTTCGGCTTAACACCGCCTGAACATGTTTCAAACTTTTTATTTGCCTCTGTCGGAGTCATATCCTTTGCAGCATCTCCGCCTGCATAGCATCCGGGACAAAGCTTTTCCATCGGGTGTTTGCCCGGTACACCGAATGATTTACGCAAATCAATAAGCTTTTTAACTTCGCCGCAGGGGATTTCCTTCTCGCCGCCCAAGAGGCGGGCATACATAAGAAGCTTTGCATAAAACTCGGTCGATTCCATTCTGAAGAATGCAGTGTTCAAATCGCAGCCGAAGCTGAGCGCGCCGTGGTTAGCAAGCAAAATTGCGTCATAATCCTGTATGTAGGGCATGAGCGAGTCGGGAATCTCCATTGTTGAAGGAGTGCCGTACTCGGCAATGGGTACCGAACCGAGGAAAATAACTGCTTCAGGCATGATAAGCTTGTCCAAAGGAATTCCTGCAATTGCAAAAGCCGTAGCAATCGGCGGATGTGCATGTACAACTGCGTTGACGTCCGGTCTTTCTTTATAAACTCTTAAATGCATTTTAAATTCTGATGAAGGTCTCCATTTATTCGGCTCTTTCAGCTTTCCTTCCGCGTCAACTTTACAGATCATATCCGGTGTCATATAACCTTTGCTGACTCCGGTCGGTGTAGCAAAGAAAGTGTTTTCGTCAATTTTTACCGATATGTTACCATCGTTTGCCGCAACAAAACCGTCACCCTGAATTCTTTTACCGATTTCACATATTTCTTTTTTGATTTCGTAATCAGATTTAACCATTTTATTCCCTCCTGTATTTTTCAAACCATTTGTTTTATTTTGTTTTATTTGGTTTCTTCTTTGATTATACTCCAAAAT
>CAKSFY010000044.1 GCA_934454035.1 uncultured Clostridia bacterium
TTATTTTCAATCACCTAAAATAATTGGCAATTTTGCCTTTAATGAATATCACCGGTACTCTGAGCTTATTTTTTCAAAGCTCCGTCTGTGCGTATACGATTTATACTTATAAATATAACCCGATATGCACTAATTCATGTGATACATTTTACCAAAGACTTATTTTTTCTTATCAGCCTTAGGTCTCTTAGCGCCGTATTTTGAACGGCTCTGCATTCTGTTGGCAACACCCTGCGTATCGAGCGTACCTCTGATAATATGGTATCTGGTACCCGGAAGGTCTTTAACTCTTCCGCCTCTGATAAGCACAACGCTGTGTTCCTGCAAGTTGTGACCGATACCCGGAATGTAAGCGGTAACTTCGATACCGTTTGTAAGCTTAACTCTGGCAATTTTACGAAGAGCTGAGTTAGGCTTTTTTGGGGTAGCAGTTCTTACGGCTGTACATACGCCTCTCTTTTGGGGAGAGCTGTGATCGTTAGTCTTTTTCTTCAAAGAGTTAAGGCTCTTCTGAAGTGCAGGAGCTGTTGACTTCTTTACAGAAGTTTGTCTGCCCTTTCTGACCAATTGATTGAATGTAGGCATACCGTG
Source organism: uncultured Clostridia bacterium (assembly GCA_934454035.1). Classification (GTDB taxonomy): domain Bacteria; phylum Bacillota; class Clostridia; order UBA1381; family UBA1381; genus CAKSQL01. Next base: position 592 of record CAKSFY010000044.1, read on the forward strand.
TTACACCTCTCTTTCTTATAAATAATATATATGTTATACGCATAAATGCGGTACAACCTAACGGATAATTGCGGCACAGGACGCGCCGACTTCTATTCCGCATGCCTTGCCGAGTTCCCTCATTGTCGGAACATATTCAAAAGGCACGCCTGCCTTTTGTGCTGCGTCTGTAAATCTTTCTTTAAATATTTCGTCACAGTCCTCGGCAACAAACGCCCTTGCGGCTTTATTTTCGGAAATCAAATTCATAACTTCTTTAAAGCCTGTCTTTATCTTGTTTTTTTCAAACTCGTTAAACATAATCCTTTCCGAAATCCTTTCTGTATATTTTCTCATTCTACAGTCCAGTATATATGATTATATCAAATATAACCCGTATTTGTCAAGTATTTTGCCGAAATTTCCGGAATTAAAAAATGACGAAATAATCCTTGTATTTTCATATCATTATGTGCAAGTTTACTTTTTTCCGCTTTCTAAATTTGCTCATATTTTTCTTTAATTTCACCAAAAATTTTGTAAAATACTCCGAATTTTTAATAAATTGGGCAAAATGATATAAAATTAACAAAATACTCTTGTATATTTTCAAAATTTGAGGTAAAATAAAGATGATAGGCAGAAGAAATGTTTTCTCACTGCTTAAATAAATTAAATTATCTGGAGGAATTAATCATGGCAGTTAAAGTTGCGATTAATGGATTTGGACGTATCGGACGTCTTGCATTCAGACAGATGTTCGGTGCAGAGGGCTACGAAGTTGTTGCAATCAACGACCTTACAAAGCCTTCAATGCTTGCTGATCTTCTTAAGTATGATACAGCACAAGGCGGTTACTGTGGTAAAATCGGCGAAAATCTTCACACTGTTGAAGCTGATGACGAAGCTAACACAATCACAGTTGACGGCAAAACACTTACAATTTATAAAGAAGCAGACGCTTCTAAGCTTCCCTGGGGCAAAATCGGCGTTGACGTTGTTTTGGAATGCACAGGCTTCTACTGCTCAAAGGATAAGAGCCAGGCTCATATCGACGCAGGTGCAAAGAAGGTTGTTATTTCGGCTCCGGCAGGAAAAGACCTTAAGACAATTGTATTCTCTGTAAACGAAAAAACTCTTACAGCTGACGATAAAATCATTTCGGCTGCTTCCTGTACAACAAACTGCTTAGCTCCTATGGCTAAAGCACTTAACGATTATGCACCGATTCAATCGGGTATCATGTCAACAATTCACGCTTACACAGGCGACCAGATGATTCTTGACGGTCCGCACAGAAAAGGCGATTTGAGACGTGCAAGAGCAGGCGCTGCAAACATTGTTCCTAACTCAACAGGTGCTGCAAAAGCTATCGGCTTGGTTATCCCCGAGCTCAACGGCAAGCTCATCGGTTCTGCACAGAGAGTCCCCGTACCTACAGGCTCAACAACAATTCTTACAGCAGTTGTTAAGGGCAAGGACGTAACCGTTGACGGAATCAATGCTGCTATGAAGGCTGCTGCTTCCGAATCATTCGGCTACAACACAGATCCTATCGTTTCTTCAGACGTTATCGGCATGAGATACGGTTCATTGTTCGACGCAACTCAAACAATGGTTAGCCCGATCGCTGACGATTTGTACGAGGTTCAGGTTGTTTCTTGGTATGATAACGAAAACTCATACACAAGCCAGATGGTAAGAACAATCAAATATTTTGCTGAATTGAACTAATTTCGGCTATAAAAAAAGGCGGTGAAAACCGCCTTTTTTTATTCCTTTATATATACCCTTTCCGTAGAAACGGTCATACCGCTTGTTTCGTCAATTTCAAATATACAGCCGCAAAACTGCCCTTTGCCGACCGCAACGTCAAATTTTTGCGGACGTCCGTCCAAAAACCTTTGTATAATAATATCCTTATTCATTCCGAGAACCGAGCAGACAGGACCCGTCATGCCCAAGTCGGTGATATATCCCGTCCCTTTGGGAAGAACCGTGTCGTCCGCGGTCTGTATATGAGTATGCGTTCCGAAAACTGCGCTGACCTTTCCGTCAAGATAGTATCCCATGGAAACCTTTTCGCTTGTGGCTTCGGCATGGAAATCAATAAGAATAATATTTGTCTGCGCTTTTAATTTTTCTATATATTTATCTGCCGCAAAAAACGGATTTGATGCAGGCTGCATGTATGTTCTGCCGATCAGATTTATTATGCCGACAGTTATTCCGCCGGCGGTTTTTGCAATTGTATATCCGATTCCGGGGCAATCGCCCTCAAAATTTGCAGGGCGAATGACATTGTCTTTATATTTAAGAACATTCACCACATCCGGGCAGCCCCAGGTGTGGTTTCCGAGAGTCATCACGTCTATGCCGGAGCGTGCCAGTTCGTTATAAACCTGACCGGTCAGCCCTTTTCCGTGAGCCGCATTTTCACAGTTTGCAACTACCAGATCCACCGTCGGCCGCAAAAGCTCCAATATTTCGAAGACCATTTTTCTTCCTGTTTGGGAGACAATGTCTCCGATTGCGAGTATTTTCATAAAAATCTCCGTTTCCGTTACATGTAAAATGTCATTAGCCGGTTAAGGCTAATGACATTTTGAGTAATTACCTGCTGATATTATTTAGCGTAATCGATTGCGCGAGTTTCCCTTATCAGGCTGACTTTAATCTGACCCGGATATTCAAGCTCACTTTCAATTCTTTTCACAATTTCTTTTCCTATCAGAACCATTCCGGCATCATCTACGCTGTCCGGCTTAACCATGATTCTGATCTCTCTTCCTGCCTGAATGGCAAAGGATTTTTCAACACCCTCAAAGTCGTTTGCAATTTCCTCAAGTTTTTGCAGACGCTTGATATATGTTTCCAGATTTTCTCTTCTTGCACCCGGACGTGCTGCGGAAATTGCGTCCGCCGCCTGCACAAGCTGAGCAACTATTGTTTCTGCGTCAATATCGCCATGGTGCGCTGCTATTGCGTGAATTACATCGGCATTTTCTCTGTATTTCTTTGCAATATCCGAACCGATGGTAACGTGCGAACCCTCTATTTCATGGTCAACCGCTTTGCCTATATCGTGCAAAAGACCTGCGCGTTTTGCAAGCGCAACATCCGCACCCAATTCGCCTGCCATTACTCCGGCAAGGTGAGAAACCTCGATAGAATGTTTTAAAACATTCTGACCGTAGCTGGTTCTGAACTTCAGCTTGCCCAGCAGCTTGATAAGCTCGGGATGAAGTCCGTGCACACCTGTTTCAAAGGTTGCGGCTTCGCCCTCCTGCTTGATTTGTGCCTCAACCTCGGCACGCGCCTTTTCGACTGTTTCCTCAATGCGTGCCGGATGAATTCTTCCGTCCACAATGAGTTTTTCAAGCGCAACCCTTGCCACCTCACGGCGAATCGGGTCAAAGCTCGATAAAATAACCGCCTCCGGAGTATCGTCGATTATCAAATCAACACCGGTCAGCGTTTCAATAGCGCGGATGTTGCGCCCTTCTCTTCCGATGATTCTGCCTTTCATTTCATCGGAGGGCAGTGCAACCACCGAAACGGTTGTTTCGGCAACATGATCCGCGGCAACCTTTTGAATTGACATTGCCACAATATTTTTTGCGGTTCTGTCCGCATTTTCTTTTGCCTGCTGCTCTATTTCTTTAACCATGATTGCGGCTTCGTGCCGAGTCTGGCTTTCGATATCCTGCATTAATATCTGGCGTGCTTCTTCACGCGTCATGCCTGATATTTTTTCCAGAATTTCAATCTGTTGCTGCTTGATTTCAGCAATTTTTGCATCTTTTCTTTCAACATCTTTGATTTTTTGATTTAGTGATTGCTCCTTTTTTTCGAGAGAATCGGATTTTTTGTCAAGATTTTCCTCTTTTTGATTGATTCTTCTCTCTTGAATGGAAAGTTCTCTGCGGCGGTCTTTTATTTCCGCGTCCGCAGCCTGACGAAGTCTCTGATTTTCTTCTTTTGCTTCAAGCAGTAATTCACGCTTTTTAGCACGGGCATTCTGCTCAGCGGCCTCGATTATTCCTTTTGCTCTTTCCTCCGCAGTACCTAATTCCGCTTCGGAAATCTTTTTTCTGTAAGCAATTCCGCCGAAAAAGGAAACAATATTCAGCAGTGCAAGTACCACTGCTGCAACGATAAGTATAATTTGTACAGTATCGATAATAAATCACCCCCGTAATTATTTTTGGTATTCTTTATTTTTTACGATAAATCGGGGATGCCGAATATAAAATTATTATGTATATCTTCCGGACAAAATCCGGTAATCTGTTACTATAACATATTAATCCCGATATTCAGCATACCCAGATTAATAGTTTAAAGAAATATTAAGCATACAACAATATTTTATCTTATTTTTGACAAAATGTCAATAGCTTATAAAAATTTTTATTTTGCAGCGGACAGGAAAGTTTTTTCGGGTTCTGCATATAATAGTAGAGTGCATCTTTTGCGCGGATTGTTATTAAGATAGCAAAACCATTTGTACAATTAAGGATATTTTGTATAACTTTAACAAAAAAATGGGATAAATTTATATCTTGTCGGTATTTACGTCCATAAAAAAATGTGGTATAATATAATAAAGTATATCGGTGTGCACAAGGAGGAAAACGAATGACAAAAAGAACAGATTGGGACGGAATAAGCGAAATGCAGCTGTATCTTTTTAATGAGGGTACTGATTTTAAATCATATAATATGCTCGGGGCACACAAGACCGGCAAAGGGTATCGGTTTGCGGTATGGGCACCCAATGCCGAAAGTGTGGCGCTTGCCGGAGATTTTAACGGTTGGACCGGCAGCGGATATGAAATGGAGAAAATCGGCACAACCGGCGTCTGGTACGGAGTATTTTTGGATATAACGGACGGCATGTTTTACAAATATGCAATAAAAGGAAAAAACGGCGAAACAGTCTTAAAAGCTGACCCGTATGCCTTTTACTCGGAGCTTCGCCCTGCAACCGCATCGGTGGTAAGGGATATTTCCGGCTATGAATGGAAGGACGAAAAATGGCTTGAAAAGAGAAAAAAGACTCCGCCTTATCATAAGCCGATGCTGATTTACGAAATGCATCCGGGCAGCTGGAAAACCCACCCCGACGGCAGCTACTACAACTATGAGGAATACGCGGATTTGATTATTCCCTATCTTAAAAAAATGAATTATACTCATCTTGAACTCATGCCTCTTACAGAATATCCGTATGACGGTTCGTGGGGGTATCAGGTGACGGGATATTTTTCGGCTACAAGCCGATACGGGACTCCCGAGCAGCTTAAGTCGTTTATAGATTCGTGCCACAAAAACGGTATAGCGGTTATCATGGACTGGGTACCGGCGCATTTTCCCAAGGACAGGCACGGACTTTATATGTTTGACGGAGGTCCGACCTTTGAGTATGCGGATTCCAGACTCGGTGAGCATAAGGATTGGGGAACGATGGTATTTGACTACTCCAAAAAGGAGGTAGTGTCCTTTCTTATGTCGTCCGCATTTTTCTGGGCGGAGGAGTTCCATATAGACGGGCTCAGAGTAGACGCAGTATCATCTATGCTTTACCGCGACTACAGCCGAAGAGACGGCGAATGGGTGGCAAATAAATTCGGCGGCAGAGAAAATCTCGAAGCAGTGGAATTTTTGCAGACATTAAATAAAGTGATGTTCAAAAACTTTCCGAATATACTGATGATTGCCGAAGAATCGACTGCATGGAACAAGGTCACCGGCGACATCAGAGACGGCGGTCTGGGGTTCAACTACAAATGGAATATGGGCTGGATGAACGATTCGCTCCGGTATATGGCAATGGACCCCTATTTCAGGAAATCCAATCACAACCTGCTGACCTTTCTTATGTGCTATGCGTATTCGGAAAACTTTATACTTCCGCTGTCGCATGACGAGGTGGTTCACGGAAAGCGCTCGCTGATTGACAAAATGTTTGGGGATTATGAGCAGAAATTTAAGTCGTACCGCGCTTTTTTGGCATATTATATGTCCATGCCGGGTAAAAAGCTTTTATTTATGGGCGGCGAGTTCGGGCAGTTCATCGAATGGAGATATGACGAGCAGCTTGAATGGCAGCTTTTGGATATGGAAAAGCACAGAAAATTGTCCGAATATGTAAAGGAACTCAATAAATTTTATCTTGACCACAAATCATTCTGGGAAAAGGAGGACAGCTGGGACGGATTTGCATGGATTGACAGTGACGACTGTGACAATTCGGTTTTGACCTATTTAAGAAAGGGCAAAAAAGAAAATACTGTTGTCGCACTGAATTTTACGCCGGTAAAAAGAGAAAAATACAGAGTAGGAGTCCCGGAAAAGGGCAGCTATGAGATTGTTTTTTCAAGCGAATGGAAAAAGTTCGGCGGCGATAAAGTAAAAAGGCAGAAGCTTTTTAAGGCGGAGAACATTCCGCACGGCGAAATGCCTTATTCCATAGAGGCGGACCTGGAGGGTCTGTCGGCTGTATATATTGAAAAATCAAAGAAAACATCCGCAAAACAAGCGGCGAAAGGAGCGAAATAAAATAATGAGAAAAAAGGAATGTATGGCAATGATTCTTGCCGGAGGGCAGGGAAGCCGTCTCGGCGCTTTGACAAAAAATATTGCAAAGCCCGCCGTTCCGTTCGGAGGGAAATACAAAATAATAGATTTTCCGCTTTCAAACTGCGTTCATTCGGGTATCTATACCGTAGGTGTACTGACTCAGTATCAGCCGCTGGAGCTCAATACCTACATAGGTAACGGGAATCCGTGGGACTTAAACAGGAACGACGGAGGCGTGTATGTGCTGCCGCCGTATCAGAGCCAAAAAGCAGGAGAATGGTACAAGGGTACCGCGAACGCGATATATCAGAATCTGGGATTTATGGAGGGGTTTGAACCGGAAAACGTTTTGATTTTGTCGGGCGATCATATTTATAAAATGCACTACGGCGAAATGCTCAAGGCTCACAAAAAATCCGGTGCGGCAATAACAATTGCGGTTATGCCCGTACCCTGGGAGGAAGCAAGCCGTTTCGGAATCATGAATGTCGATGAAACAGGTGCCATAACCGAATTTGAGGAAAAGCCCAAAAACCCAAAAAGCAATCTTGCGTCAATGGGAATTTATATATTTGACTACAATATATTAAAAAAATATCTGATTGAGGATGAAAACGACCCGGAATCGTCAAATGATTTCGGTAAAAATATAATCCCGAAAATGCTTGCCAATCATGAAAAAATGTTCAGCTGGAAATTTGAGGGATACTGGAAAGATGTCGGAACCGTTCAGAGTCTGTGGGAGGCAAATATGGATTTGTTGGGAGACAAGCCTGCATTTGATATAGACGACAGATTCTGGAGAATATACTCAAGAACTTTTGCACTTGCTCCCCATTATGTCGGAAAAAATGCAAAAATTACGAACAGTACGGTCACAGAGGGCTGCATTATAGACGGAACCGTGGAACATTCCATAATTTCAAGCGGAGTGTCAATAGGCTCGGGAAGTGTAATAAGAGATTCGGTGATTATGCCGGGTGCTTCCGTAGGCTGCAATACGGTGATTGAAAAATGCGTTATCGGAAGCGGAGCAAAAATCGGCAGCGGAGCGGTAATCGGCAGAGAAGAATCGGAAGAAAATCCGTATAAATCCGCCATGTGCACGCACGGAATAGTCCTTGTCGAAAGCGGAGCGCAAGTGGATAACAATGCCGTGATTTTCAAAGGCTCGATGGTAGAAAACCGGAATTTATAAAAGAAGGGATTGAAAACAGAGATGAAAGATACAATGGGCATTATATTGGCAAATAATGAGACCATACCGCCGATAACGGATAACCGTGCCGTGCTTGCACTCCCTGTTGCAGGGCGTTACCGCGTGATAGATTTTGTTTTGTCCAATATGGCTAATGCCGGAATAACAAATATAGGTGTGGTGACAAAGGAAAATTACTCGTCGCTTATGGATCATATAAAATCGGGCCGTCCGTGGGATTTGGACAGAAAAAAGCAGGGGCTTAATCTTCTGCCGCCGAATCTGAGCGGAGCAAGCTACACAGGCTGGGGCGGAGATGTGGATATGCTCGCCGGAATCAGAGATTTTATAAGAAGAAGCCACCAGACATATGTAATACTGTCAATGGGCAGCTACATTTATAATATTGATTTTGATAAAGTAATTGAAGAACATATTTCCAACCAAGCGGACATAACCGCCGTGTATAAAGATATGAGGGGAACAAAAGAAAGCGAGCTTTCGAGATTTGTTTTGCTCGATATAGACTCAGACGGACGTGTTGTCGATATAGAAAGCAAACCGTATTATCCGAAAACTTCAAATGCCGGCATGGACATCTATGTCATGGAAAAAGCGCTTTTGGAAAGTATTATCGACGAATGCTCCGCAAGAGGAAATCACGATTTTGTAAAGGACGCTCTTGTGCAGAAGCTCGGCGGACTTAGAGTATTCGGATATAAATACTGCGGATATATGGGCAAAATAGACTCTTTAAAGGCATATTACGAAAATAATATGCAGTTTCTCTCAGCCGAAACGCGAAGAGAGCTTTTCTGGGGCGAGCGCCCGATAAATACAAAAACAAAGGATCAGCCGCCGACAAAATACGGAAACGAAGCAAAGGTGGAAAACAGCTTTATTTCGGACGGCTGCGTGATAGAGGGCACTGTAATCAATTCGGTCCTTTCAAGAGCGGTCAAGGTAAAAAAAGGCTCGGTTGTAAAAAATTCCATAATCATGCAGGATTCGGTTGTGGAAAGCGGAGTTGAGCTTGATTATGTGGTTTTCGACAAAGAAGTCCATATAACAAAAGGCAGACATCTGCTCGGTCAGGAGACATTCCCCTTGGCTATCGCAAAGGGTACCGAGATTTAAAGCTGCTTAAGGAGAGAGCCGGGTGAAGATATTAAAAAGATTGATTTCGATTATAACTAAGGGTATGGACGACAATGTGATGGTTTATGCCGCTCAGTCCGCATATTATCTTGTATTGTCGGTGATTCCCTTTATTATGATACTCTTGTCGGTGGTGCAGTTTTTTATCCCGATTGATAAAGCGGAAATTATAAAACGCATCCCGACCGTGCTTTCAGCGGATATACAGGCATATTTTAAAGGAATTATAAACGAAATTTTTGCAAAACCGGCAATATCGCTGATTTCGGCAAGTGCGATTACAACTCTTTGGTCAGCCTCGCGCGGTTTTGCTGCAATGGAACGCGGAGTAAAAAAAGTATATTCCATTCCGAAAAGAAAGTATTTTATTATTGACATACTTTTATCGTTTGTGTATACTGTGATTTTCACCGTTGTGCTTGTTTTATTCCTTGCCATAATCGTATTCGGGAAAGCATTGCTGTTTGTGATAGATAAGCATATGCCGTGGCTTTATATAAACATAAGCAGCTTTCGGTATGTGATTTTCTTTGCGGCATCAATTGCGTTTTTCACAATATTGTACGCAAGCTTTACAAGCCCGAAAATAAAGCTCAGGTATCATCTGCCCGGGGCAGCTTTTACCGGAACGGGCTGGGTACTCTTTTCGTATATTTTTTCGGTTTACATAAACAATTTTGCGAATTACTCGAGAATATACGGAAGCCTGACAGCTATTGTGCTTATGATGCTTTGGCTTTACAGCTGTATGACGATACTTCTGTACGGAGCGGAAATCAATGCGGCGATATTAAAATATAAAAATGAAGAATATTTATAGTTTTAAAAAAGACGATTCGTAAGACAATATAATCGGCAGCTGCACCGCGGCGGTGAATGACAGTCCGATTTTGCCCTCCGCTTCGCCCCCGTTTTGCCTCCCTTGCCTAAAGGGAGGGGGACCGCGTAAGCGGTGGAGGGATTCTCAGAGCCGAGGTGTGACCTAGCCGCAGCGAGATGTGGACCGCGCAAGCGGTGGAGGGATATAATAAAAAAAAGAATCTCCGAAAACGGTGAGGAATACACCGAAAAGAATGCATCAGTTTACAATCAGCGAAAATTTATACTTACAACGGAGGAAAAAGTTATGACAATAGGATTTATAGGCATCGGAAATATGGGAGGGGCAATGCTCGGCGGAGCAATCCGCTCGGGGCACTTCAAGCCGGAGGATATTTACGCTTCGGATATAAGCCGGGACGCACTCCAAAAAATAAAGGACGAATATAAAATCAATACCGCAAAGGATAACAAGGAAGCAGCAGGCTGCGACATGCTTATTCTTGCAGTAAAGCCGCAGTTTTTGTACGGTGTGATTGATGATATAAAAGACTCGGTGAGCAGTGAAACACTTATCGTTTCGATTGCAGCCGGGCAGAGTATAGAAAAAATAGAAAATGCTTTCGGCAAAAAAATCAGGCTCGTAAGAGTTATGCCCAACACTCCGGCACTTGTCGGAGAAGCAATGTCCGCAATATCCGGAAACGAAAATGTTCTGCCCGAACAAATGAATACCGTAAAGGAATTTTTTGAATGTTTCGGGAAAGCGGAAATCGTTCCCGAAAAGCTGATGGATGCGGTAACCGGTGTATCCGGTTCGTCGCCGGCATATATCTTTATGCTTATTGAAGCAATGGCGGACGCTGCGGTAAATGCCGGAATGATGCGGTCGCAGGCTTATATTTTTGCCGCACAGGCAGTTTTGGGTTCGGCAAAAATGGTTTTGGAAACGGGACTTCATCCCGGTATTTTAAAAGATATGGTCTGCTCGCCTGCAGGTACTACAATAGAAGCAGTAAAAACTCTGGAGGATAAGGGCTTTCGCTCTGCGGTTATGGACGCAATCGATGTATGCGTTAAAAAATCGCAATCCATGTAGACGGAGGTTTTTATGCTGATAGGTATAACCGGCGGAAGCGGAAGCGGAAAAAGTGCAGCGGCAAGGGTATTTGCCGAAAACGGAGCACATATTATAGACGCCGACAAAGAGGCGCGAACCGTCACAAAAAAAGGCAGTCCGGCACTTTCGGATATAAAAAAAAGCTTCGGCAGCGAATATATCGGCGATGACGGCGAGCTGCAAAGAAAAAAACTCGGAAGCCTTGTATTTTCCGATAGGAAAAAGCTTGATGAACTTAATAAGATAATAAACAAATACATACGTCTTGATATTGATGAAAAAATAAAAAATGCCGAAAGCAGTATTGTCGTGCTCGATGCACCGCTTCTGATAGAATACGGACTGGATAAAAAATGTGATTATGTTATCGCTGTTCTTGCGGACAGAGACATCAGAATAAAAAGGATAACCGAAAGAGACGGCTTGTCTTATGAGGATGCCGAAAACAGAATCAATTCGCAAAAAAATGATGAATATTATCTTGAAAAAGCCGACTATATAGTGTATAATAATCATACAGAGGAGGATATTAAAAGTCAAATATATAAAATTATCCGTGAATTAAAGGAGAAACAGTGAAAAAAATAATAAAAATTTGCATATGGCTTGTTCTTCTCACAGTGCTTGCAAATGTGCTTAGGCTTGCGGCAGATAAAGTTATCGGATTTATTTATCCTCTCAAATATGAAAACTATATCGAAGAGTACTCCGCAGAATACGGACTTGATAAATATTTCGTCATGGCGGTAATAAAAGCGGAAAGCAATTATGAACCGGCGGCACATTCGGGAAAAGCGCGCGGACTCATGCAGATAACCGCCGACACTGCAAAGTGGATAGCGGAAAAAATGCAGATTGATTTTTCGGAAGATGATATTGAAGATCCCAAAACAAATATAAGTATGGGCTGCTATTATCTTGATTATCTGGAAAATATGTATCATGATGATGTGCTTGTGCTGGCTGCATACAATGCAGGAATGGGAAACGTTGCAAAGTGGCTGGAGGACGAAAACTGCAGTCTCGATTCGGTCACACTTGACTATATCCCTTTCGGAGAAACAAGACGGTATATTAAAAAGGTAGAAAGATATTATAAAGTATATAAAAAATTATATTAGAAAGGCGGAACAGAGCTATGAAAAATTTAGTAATTACAATCGGACGCCAATGCGGCAGCGGCGGCAGAGAACTGGGCAAAAAAATTGCGGCAGAGCTCGGAATCGATTACTATGACAACGAGCTTGTCGGATTGGCGGCACAGAAAGGAAACCTAAGCCCGGAAATATCCGAAATGGCTGATGAAAAAGCGACAAACAGTTTGCTTTATTCTATTGCGACCGGCGGAAGTCTGAGAGGAATGTTCAACGGATATTATGAAATGCCGCTAAATGACAGAGTATTTTTGGCACAGGCAGAGACCATAAAACAGCTGGCGCACGAAAAATCATGCGTTATTGTGGGAAGATGCTCGAATTATATTCTTCGCGATGAGGAAGATATAGATGTTGTAAATCTCTTTATTTTTGCAGATATGGACTATCGCATAAAGAGAATAAAAGACGAGGAAAATCTGACCGAAAAACAGGCAAAGGACAGAATCATAAAAACGGAGAAAAAGCGCAGAGCGTACTACAACTATTACAGCAGCGGAAGCTGGGGCAATGCTTCGGATTACGATTTGTGCATAAATCTTACCGATATTGATTTTGATACCGCAATAACTATAATAAAGGATTATATAAATAAGAAACAGAGGAACTCATAATGACGGAAATTTTAAAAGCAATAGTGTTCGGCATAATCCAGGGAATAACCGAGTGGCTGCCGATTTCAAGTACCGGACATCTTATTTTGGCAAATCAGCTTTTGGGGCTGAAGCAGCCTGCGGAATTTATCAACTTATTTTTGGTTGTAATTCAGTTCGGCTCAATTTTGGCGGTTGTAACGCTTTATTTTCACAAGCTGAATCCTTTTTCGCCGAAAAAATCGGCAGAAGAGAAAAAAGACACATGGACAATGTGGCTGAAAGTAATTGCCGCAATGCTTCCGGCTGCTGTGATAGGAGTTTTTGCAGACAATATTATAGAGGAGTATTTGTCAACTCCGCTTGTAATTGCCATTACACTTATTCTTTACGGAATTTTGTTTATTGCGGTTGAAAAAAGACAGAGAGAACCGCGGGTTAAATCGATACGCGAAATGAGTCTCAGAACTGCGCTGATAATCGGTTTTTGCCAGGTGCTGGCAATGATTCCGGGAACATCGCGTTCGGGCGCAACCATTTTGGGTGCCGTTATGATAGGCACTTCCAGGGAAGTCGCTGCGGAATTTTCATTCTTTTTGGCAATCCCTGTTATGTTCGGCGCAAGTCTTTTGCGAACCGTTAAATACATAGCGGAATACGGATTCGTATTCCAAAACGGCGGCGGATGGATTCTGCTCATCGGTACGGCAGTTTCGTACATCGTGTCGATTCTGGCAATCAGATTCCTGATGAATTATATCAGAAAGCATGATTTTTCCGCATTCGGCTGGTACAGAATTATTTTAGGTGTAATTGTGATTTTATACTTTGCATTGACAGGCAATATTTCGGCTAGTGTTTAGGAAGGAAAATAAATAAATGACAGATAAATTTAATTATTGGCTTGAAAATATCGATGAAAAAGACGAGCTTAAAGCTATGTCCGAGGAGGACAGAAAGGAAAGCTTTTACAAGGATCTGGATTTCGGAACCGGAGGCTTAAGAGGTGTTATCGGCTTGGGTACGAACCGTATGAATAAGTACACGGTCAGAAAAACAACCCAGGGGCTTGCCGAGGAGATAAAATCACACGGCAGTGATTTTATGAAAAAAGGTGTAGTTATTGCGTATGATTCAAGAAACAAATCCGCCGAATTTGCCGATGAAGCGGCAAGAGTGCTTTGCGCAAACGGGATAAAGACATATATTTTCGATTCCCTGCGCCCGACTCCCGTGCTTTCTTTTGCGGTTCGCTATTTAGGCTGTGCAAGAGGAATTGTTATAACCGCAAGTCATAATCCGAAAAAATATAACGGATACAAAATCTACGGCGAAGACGGTGGGCAGCTGCCGCCGTCCGCGACCGATATGATGATAAAATTTATAGAAAATATTGATATTTTCAAAGATGTAAAAACGGGCGAAAATACTGCCGAGGTTATCGCAGAGCCTGTTGACAGCGCATACACAGACGCAGTTTATGCGCAAAGGATGAATGTACGGATTCCGGAAGATTTTAAGGTTGTGTACACCCCGATTCACGGATCGGGAAATATTCCCGTAAGGCGCATACTCAAAAAAATCGGGGCGGAAAATGTTTTTGTGGTAAAAGAGCAGGAATTGCCGGACGGTAATTTCCCGACAGTTAATGTGCCCAACCCCGAAAACAAGGATGTATTTGACCTGGCAATAGAGCTTGCCAAAAAGGAAAATGCCGATATAATCATCGGCACAGACCCGGACAGCGACAGAATCGGCGTTGTCGTAAAGGACAGCGAGGGCAAGTATTTCGTCCTGAACGGAAACCAAACGGGAACTCTTTTGGCAGAATTTATTTTAAGAAACCAAAATCCAATGCCGAAGAATCCGAAAATCGTAAAAACAATTGTTACAACCGATATGGTCGAAAGTGTTGCAAATGCTTACGGCGTCAAAGTGGACAATGTACTCACGGGCTTTAAGTTTATCGGCGAAAAAATTAAAGAATATGAAAAAAGCGGCGATACTTATATATTCGGTCTTGAGGAAAGCTACGGCTATCTTAAGGGAACATATGCAAGGGATAAGGACGCGGTTGTGGCTGCAATGCTGACCGTTCAGATGGCTGCCGATTATAAAATGCAGGGGAAAACTCTCTACGACGGCTTGTGTGACCTGTACAAAAAATACGGCTGCTACCGTCAGGAGCTTATAAGCTTAACATACGAAGGTATAGACGGCAGTGAAAAAATTGCGGCAATTATGAAAAAGCTCCGCGAAAATCCGCCTGAATATGCCGAAAAGGTTCTCGACTACTCAAAAGGAATTGACAGTTTGCCGAAATCGAACGTTATTAAGCTTATGCTAAACGACGGCTGGATGGTTGCAAGACCGTCCGGAACAGAACCGAAAATCAAAATTTATATAGAAATTGCGGCAAAATCCGTCGATGACGCTCAAAAGAGAATTGACGAATTAAAGAAAATATTTATGGATGAATATGTCGGATAAAAATAAGGAATAAAATGCAAAAGGGGCTGTTTAAAAAGTCAACCGGCTTTTTAAACGGCCTCTTTTTTGAGGGGATAGGAAAAAAGCTTTGGAAT
>CAKSFY010000045.1 GCA_934454035.1 uncultured Clostridia bacterium
ATGGCTTATGAGATAACAAGTTTTTTATGTGATTTTCTTGAAAAATAATCACAAATATATTATACGAGGCGGTGTATTTTATACACCGTCTCAGACTGTAGACAAAATCGGTTGCAAATCCAAAGTTGCAACCGATTTTTGTCTACAGCCCGGGCTGATTCCGCTATGGGATCAGCTGATTTTTTTGCACAAAAAATCGAGGTTCCTTAACCTCGACTTTTTGTGGGACTTTTTTTACAGCCCCTTTTTTTAGGATTTATTTTATTACTACAATATTTCGTGCATAACCTCTGCGTTTATATACATAAACCATTGTATCGTTATCCGAAAGGTCAATAGTTCCGTCGTCCTTAATGGGCGAGGTCATAACCAAATCGTTAATTGTACCGACTCTTGCGGTTTTTGTAGCCTTATCATATACATACACAAGAGTTCCGCTTCCGTTGAACGGCAATGCGGTAATGGTCTTTCCTCCGTCTGTTGTAATCGTCATAGCAGTGGTTGATCTTGCGTAAATCTGACCGTAATATGAGCTCCAGTCATTTCCGTCAAGCGGATTATAGAACGGCTCTGTATCACGTTTTGCGGAAACCAATGTCTGCATTCGAATAACCTTCTGTCCGGAAAGCACAACACGCACAACATCTCCGCTTTCAAGGTCTGACGGGAATACTCCGTCGTTTTTCTCTATATATGTAACCTTTGACTTATTAATATATCCCGTTACGACATTTATGACCGAATCGTCCTCGTCAATTGTTTTTCCGACCGATTCAACAACCAAAACCGCCTGCTCCCATGTATTTGACTCGCCTGCCTGAATAACTGCCGCCCTGCATGCCCATGACGGGTCTGCATCATACAGTTTTACATTATACGAAAGTCCCTCTACCAATCTGCTTGCAGGAATGATTTCAAGCTCGGAAGCTTCAAAATCATCTGCCGGCGGAGCATTAAAGATTACAACATCGCTGCCCAGGGTATATGTTTGGCTGAACGACCTTTGAGTCGGTCCGCCGTAACCTGCCTTACCGCTGAAGCACAAGGTAAATTCCTTGCTGTTATACCCATATTTGCTTGTTGTGGTACTGTTTGCGGTCTGAACCTCGGAAACTTCGCCAAGGCTGTTAAGCTTAAGCCTTACAAGCTGCGGAATAAATTTGCCCTCTCCGTCAAAAAATTCATGATACGAGGACACCGTTCCCGTTCCCGATTCATAGCTTTTCATTTTTACTCCGTCAATTTTCGGATTTTCGGAAAAAACGGTTGTAACATGCGTGGAATCTGCCATGAACATTTTTACCATTGTCATATCGTTCATTTCCGACCCGTCGTCCACAAAGCAAACCTTTGTAAGATATGCGTAGACGTTGCCGGACGTTTCCTCAATGCCGGCAATTCTGCCGCTTTTGTCAAGATAAGCCGAATATGAAATTCCGTATGCCGGTATTACCGCACCGCTAAAGCCAGACGCAACCGCCTCTATATAGCTCGGCGAAAATTCATAATATTCATCACTTATTTTTATCCGCATATCGCTCATGCGGTCTTTAAATGAATCCAAACTCTGTGCATCGGCATTTTCCGGCTTGGAAACGCCTTTTTCAACCGCTTCGACCTTACCGCTTATTGCCGCGCTGCTTACTATCATTTTCACCGCCGACGCATCCTTGCTTCGGTACACCGACACAACATTTCGGGAGTTTATTCCGCTGATTTCCGCAGCGGTTCCGTCATTTGCGTATACACTCAGGTTATCTATCTTATCCGTATCAGCCGAATTTCCGTACTTACCGTAAATCATTCCGTCGTCAACTCCGGTGACATAAATATTGTAATATTCATTCACCAGGACAACCTCGTATACGCCGTCGTCATCGTTATCAATCAATACAAGTTCGCCCTCTTTAATCCGGAAAGTATCCGTATTAAAGGACGGATATGCAACGCCGTTGTATATAACGTCCGCATAATCATCTACCTTGCAATACTTATTTTCATCCTTGACATAAACTTTCTTTGTGCTGAAGTCGGTGCCGTACAAATCAAGGTCTCCGGCATCAATGGTTCTTGTGTTTGTTTTATAAGGATATGCGTAAAGCAAAGTCTGCTCGCCGCGGACATTTTTATAATAGTACCGGAGATTGCAGCCTATATAATCGTCGCAACTGAAGCTGCCTTTTTCCAGTATCATATTATTTATTTTTACGCTTTTTTTGCCGACTGAACTCGGTGCATTGAGCGCCGTTATACCATTGTCGGTCATAATACCTTTATCGTTGTAAATATCGTTATATTTCTTTAAAAGCGTCTGATCGGGATTTTTTTCGTAAACAACATCATCGCCGACAATTTTCATTTCCAGCATTTCAGCGTCCATTGCTTGGGCAAAAAGCTTTGCCGCCGTTCTGAAATCAAGCGCATTGTCCGAAGAACCGATGCTGATTCCCAGTCCCGAGGCAACACTCATATATCCGTGAGGGTATCCGCCTGCCATCTGCGCCTGCATATCGTACCCGAGGGCACTGACAAGCATTTTCACAAGCTGGCTGTGCGTAATATAATCATTCGGGGAAAATTTATCCGAAGCCGTTCCGTGTAAAATGCCTGCATCGCACAAAGAATATATTTGTCCGGCACACCAATAATCACGAGGTACGTCTATAAAATTACCTCCCGAGCTCTGAGATTTATCAAAGCCGCGCAAATATGCAAGTATGCTTGCTATCTGTCCTCTTGTAACCTGTTCTTCCGCGGATTTCGGCCCGTATTCTTCATCTACAAAGCCCAACCCCTGTAAAAGTTGTATTTCATAATCGGAAGTATCCTCGGCATTTGCACAAGGGACAAAGCTTACAATCAGCAAGTTAGCCAGAACAAGCACCGATGCAAGCAGCTGCTTAATATTTTTATTCATGTCATTCTCTCCCTTTTATCAATTCAATATAGCTCCGATCATCACCGCTGCCTGTGCTCTTGTCAGTGACTCCGACGGTCTGAAAGAGCCGTCCTCAAAGCCGTTTATAATGCCCGAGCCTGCAAGTGCGGCTACCGCTTCCGAAGCATAATCCGCAATACTGTCGGTGTCCGAAAATTCTGCCGTTTCTCCGGCAAATTCACTGCCGCTTGATTTTGCCGTGCGGTAGAGCATTGCCGCTGCATCCTGTCTTGTTATATTCTTGCCGATTCCAAACAGTTTCTCGTCCGTTCCCGACGCATATCTTTTTGTAACGACACTGGCAACATAAGTATAATACCAGTCCGCTGTGTTCACATCTTCAAATTCGCAGGTTGCCGCAGCATCATATATCCCGAATGCACGGACAAGCATTGTGACAAATTCTTCTCTTGTAACAAGCTTGTTCGGCTTAAAGGTCTTATCCTCATATCCGCTTATTATGTTCTTTGAAGCCATTGCCTTAATTTTTTCGGCTGCCCATTGCGCCTCCTGAATATCGGAGAAATCCGTGATTTTTTCGGGTTCATCGGGAGGATTTACGACAGACATTCCGCCGGAGGACGGAACTTTTGAGCCTGAGCCGCCGCCCGAACCCGAGCCGGAACCCGATGAGCCGCCCGAGCCTGAGCCTGCCAGCGAGGACAGTCTCTTTGAATATGCCGCCAAAATATCCTCTTTACTCTTAAAGTTTCCGTTTATAAAAGCCTTATTCACTTCCACCGCCGAATATTTGGTGCAAGCCGAATTGTAGCCTGCAATATCCAAGCCTATTGCGTTTGCATATTTTGAAATTACGGCGCTCATTCCTTCAGAATCGGTTCTGTTTATTGTGCTGATTGCAAGAGCCTCAGCCCAGAGCTTTTCCATGGAAGTCAATCCCCTGACTTCATTTTTTCCCTTTAATACGGTGAAAATTTGTGCCGCATTACTCTCATCGGCGGTAAAATCCTGATCCGCCGTATCAATTTTAAATTCCGAGGCATTTGCCTTTATATAATTAAGCACATCAGTGCTCACAGTCAGGTTATTCAGTTCATACAGTTTATCGGCAAGCTTTAAGCTGTCCTTAACATCTTTTATAAGTTTAAAAACACCGGAATAATCGTCTGTTCTTATTAAAATCAGCTGCCTGTAAACCTCGTCCCGCTGCGGCAAGGCAAACATATCGGAATGCTTTTCCATGACGCTCCTGATATTGCTCTCCCCAGCAGAATTAATCTCGGCAAGTATGTCTGCAAGTTCCTCTTTGGGAACATATGTAAAAACAGCTTTTCCCGAGTTGCTAATATATCCTCCGCCCGAAACGGAAATTGTATATTCGCCTTTCGGCTCACTGCCGCCGAAAACAAATTCACAGCTTGCCTTTCCGTCCGAATCCGCATTAATATCCTTAATTTCTATTATTTTTGTCAAATCGATACTGTCGTCGGTTCCTTCATATAAAATTACGGAAATCGCCTGATTATATTTTGCTTCGGTAATACATTCCGCCCGAATAATGCTTGTATCGTAATCGACATCGCAGTTAACCGCTATATCTGCCGCCGAAGCCGTCGCCGCCGTCATCAGCGCAAGAGTAAGCGCAAGAATTTTTTTCAACATTTGTCCCATCCTTTCAGAATTATCCTTTTAATGCTCCAATCATAACGCCCTTATCGAAATATTTCTGCATAAACGGATATATGCATAAAATGGGCAGTGTGGAAACTATTATTACCGCATATTTTACCGTCTCGGCAATACTGATTTCATCTGCAAGCCCTGCGCCCTGCGTCATTGCGGAGGTATCGTTGGCAAGCAGTATTTCTCTTAATACCAGCTGAAGCGGGAAAAGATGTCTTTCGTCAAGATAAATCGACGCATTGAACCATCCGTTCCAGTATCCGACTCCGTAATAAAGAATCATTACCGCGATAATTGATTTTGACAACGGCAGAACTATCTGGAAAAGAATACGAATATGCCCCGCTCCGTCTATCTGCGCCGCCTCCTCCAAAGTGTCCGGAATTGCGGCAAATGAAGTCCTTAAAATAATCATATTATAAGTACTTATTGCACCCGGAAGAATCAGCGACCACAAAGTATTGAGCAAATGAAGGTTTTTAACCGTCAGATACATAGGGATGAGTCCGCCCGAGAAAAACATGGTAAAAGTAATCATCCCCATTATAACCCCTTTAAGCATTACATTTTTTCTTGAAAGAAAATATGCGCCCAGTGAGGTCATCAAAAGATTTATTGCCACTCCGACCACAAGAATAAACAAAGTATTTCTGTATCCGGAGAAAATAAGCTTGTTCTTCATAACCGCTC
The DNA here is from genome assembly GCA_934454035.1 of uncultured Clostridia bacterium. Classification (GTDB taxonomy): domain Bacteria; phylum Bacillota; class Clostridia; order UBA1381; family UBA1381; genus CAKSQL01. The sequence goes on from CAKSFY010000045.1 coordinate 5,273, forward strand.
TGTATGAATCCAGATTCGCACCGAGCGGCTTCAGCAATATGCCGCGGTGTGCCATTAACATATCCGAATTGCTCAGCGATGCAAAAAATACATATATCATAGGATAAAGGCAGACAAATATCATAAATACCATGAACAGTGTATTGAATATTTCAAACACGCGTCTGCCGGTTGTTTTGTTTTTCATATCATGCAATCCTTTCTTTACCACAGACTGGTGTCGGTAACCTTTCTGCTGATTTTGTTTGCGGCAACAAGGAAAATAATATTAACCACCGCATTGAAAAGTCCCACAGCGGTTGCAAAGCTGTAGTTTGCTTCCTTAAGACCTTTTCTGTACACATAAGACGAAATAACGTCCGCCGTGGAGTATATCGACTCATTGTACAAAAGTATAATCTTTTCGTATCCGACGCTGAGTATACCGCCCATTCTTAAAATGAGCATTATTACTATTGTCGGCAGTATTCCCGGAAGCGTTACATGGATAGTCTGCCGCCATCTTCCGCCGCCGTCTATGCTGCATGCTTCATAAAGTTCCTGATTGATTCCTGTGAGGGCTGCAACATAAATAATCGAATCCCAGCCTACATTCTGCCAAATATCCGAAATTACATATATCGGCAGAAAAAGATTTTCATCCGAAAGCATTGCCTTGTTCGGGGCGCCGAACTTCATAAACAGCTGTGTTATAATTCCGTTGGCGCCCGTAAAATCCTTAATCATTCCGCATACTACCACCAGTGAGATAAAATGCGGAAGGTATGTAACGGTTTTAATTGTCTTTGAAAAATATTTATTTCGCACTTCGTTAATCAAAAGCGCAAAAATTATGGGCGCCGGAAATCCGAATACCAATGTTGTCAAGCTGATAGAAAGCGTATTTTTTATCAGTCTTACAAAGTATACGCTCTTGAAAAAATCAACAAAGTTTTTAAGTCCTACCCATTGGCTTTCAAAAATCCCCCAGCCCGGGTCATAATCCTTAAACGCGATTATGACCCCGTACATGGGAACATAATGAAATACTATATAAAATATCACCACCGGCAAAACCATTAGATATAAAATGTAATTTTTTCTGAGGTCAGCTTTTAAATCTCTGCCCAGTGTGGTTCTTTTTGTCATTTTCGTTCCTCCAAAACACCCGTTAATCTTTCTTATCTTTTCATAAATCTGTCATAAGCGGTCTGCTGAATCTCGATAGCACGCTCGATACCCATATCCTTTAATGACTTGTAATAAGAATCCATATCGTCAATCGACTGGCTTCCGATAATATATTTAACCGTATTCTCGTTACAGAATGTTGTAATATCGCCCATAATGCGGTTATATTCCGTAGATTCTTCCTTCGTCATTGTAATCTGCGGCATTCTGTGTTCAAGGTCGTCATTGTCCGCCCATTTTTCCAGAGCATCCTTTTGAACATCAAGCTGATAATACTGTTCAATATATCTTACATCCTGAATCATCGGCGCTTCGTTTGCACTTCTTGCATAAAGCGGAATCGACTGCGACATTGAAAGCCCGTTCGGATTTTTCGTGATTATCTCGCTGAATGTCGGATATCCGTCAATCATATTATAGCTTACGCCTTCAATTCCGAAGTTGTTGAGCATATGACCCTCTTCGGAATACGAATAATCCAAAAATCTTGCGGCAAGCGCAGGATTTTTTGCCTGTGCAGTGATGGCAGCACCGTTCATCGGTGAATACTGCCATTGCTTATTGCCGAATTTTGCGCGTTCGCCCTTGTTCATTGCAGGGAACTTTGTTGCAACCAGCTTGAAGCCATCTCCGGAATTTGCTTTTGCGTTCATGAGCGCGCCCATTTTTCCGCCGCCAGCTCCGAAGCATACGCCCGAAACTCCGTTTAATATATCCGAATCCATTTGTTTTGAATCAACAACGGCAAAGTTTTTGTCCAAAAGACCTTCGTCGTACCATTTTTTCATTTCCGTCAGATAGTCTTTAAGAGCCTGTTCGTAGTATCCGTAGTGTACCTTTCCGTCCTCAACATAGAAGTCGTTGAGTATTCCGAAGCCTTCCATAAAGAATGACGGATTGCCGGCAAGCGGCGAGGTTGCTCCCTTTTTGTCGCGGAATGCTTCCAGTACTGCTTTCCATTCGGGAATTGTTTCCGGGAGCTCCATGCCCAGTTCCTCCAGCCAGTCGCCTCTGAGCATAAAGCCCGAAGTTGACTGGAGCTTATCGTCATCTCTTATGAACGGGAATACGTAATAGTTTCCCTTGTCGGTTACAATCTGCTTATCGATATTCTTATGCTCCGAAAGCCATTTTTTAAGATTCGGCGCATAATTATCGATATAATCGTTAAGTGCGAGAATATTCTTTTTAGCAATTGAAGAATCCGGATCGAGCGAGAGCCAGTTCGACTCAATTATATCGGGCAAATCTCCCGAAGCAATCAAAAGATTCAAAGCCTCTGCCTCCTGACCCTGCGCCGGATGCTTATATGTAACATTTATACCTGTCCGCTTCATGTACTCTTTTGCAAATTCCGTCTCCGCAAAATTTGTAACGCTTGTTGTAAGTGAAGCGGCAAGTCTTACCCAATATGTAAGTGTTTCGTCCGTTTTAATAGGATATGTAATTTCTCCCGTAGGCATATCCGAATTAACAGCGGCAGTATTTTTATTTTTACATCCGCTCATTCCTGCTGCGGCAATTGTCAGCGCCGCCAGTGCACAAATAATTTTTTTAAGATTCATTTTTAACTTCCTTTCCTTTTAAGTTTTTAAGCGTTTAGTTTCAGTTCGCCTCATATCTGTTTCTATTATAAAAAATACTGCGCCGTATGTCAATTGACAAAATTGCAAATCAAACGGACAAAATCCGAAAAAGGTGCGTAAAATCGGCTTTTCGGCAATTTTAGAATATGTCAATTGACACTTTAGGTTTAAAATGATATAATATATGAGAATACTACAGAATACAGATTCTGATTCGTCTCAATTCAATTATTAAATACGGCGGTGACATAATTGTTTCTGAAAAAGATAAAAAATAATATTATATTTACCTGGATATTGTCATATCTGATTATTATGCTTCTCCCCATAATCTGCAACGGTATAATTTTTGACCGTGCAAAAAATGCAATCAAAAATGAACTTGCCGCAAACAGTACCCAATCACTCGACAAGCTGAAAATGTCGGTTGACAACATTTTTGTCAATATATCGAGCACTGTAAAAACGCTCCAGACGGACGACGCCGTCTCGCGGCTTTACAATATGCCGCAGGGAACTCCCTACGGCGAATATTCGGGCGATGCGCTTTCGGTCAGTTCAAGACTGCAAAATATTTTATCCGCAAATTCATCAATATCCGAAATTTATATTTACTACAAAAATATAGATTTGGTTACCGGCAGTCACTATATGTACACAAAAAAGCTTTTTTATGAGCGGACTCTCGCAGATTCCAATCTGACATATGACAGCTGGAGTTCCATGTTTGAAAAAAATTGCTACGCGGTTCCCGTGCTGGTATCCCATTCCGGCGAAGAAGCACAGACAGTAGATATATTCTATCAGCTTCCCGCATTTTTGGATAAATTCGACGCTATGGCAGTACTGTCAATCGATACCGCCACGCTCTCGGACAATGCAAAAATGGTGACCGACCTCTATTCCGATATAGGTATGTTCATTCTTTCAAGGGATAATGAGGTGATAATGTCAAACGGAGTTATCGACAGTATTCCGGAGGAGTCAAAGGACTGCACAGTTATAAGCACGGTATCGGACACAACCGGCTGGCGCTATGTTTCGGTAATTCCGTCAAAGGTTTTTGACAAAAAGCTTGCGTATTTTAAAATATTCAATATACTGAATATTTTTATTTGCCTTATTCTATGCGGAGTTCTGAGCTACTTTTTTGCCAGGAAAAATGCCCGTCCGTTCAGCAGATTAAAACAGATTTACAACAATGAGGACGAAAGCGAAAACGATATGACTCTGATAAATAATGTCCTGAACGATTACAGAAGCGCAAAGCAAACGCAATCCGAACTTGAACAGTCTCACCTTTTGGAGGAGCTCATAAGCTCCGGACAACCGGAAATCCTTGAAGAGCTGAAAAAGTACAAAATTAATTTTCCGTATCAGTATTTTTGCGTAATACTTTTTAAACTTGTAAACGTATCTCAGCTTTTTGAGGATGAAAACGATATTTCATCACTGCAAAAATACGATTCCGTCAAGCTGATAATCAAAAATGTGCTTGAAGAGATAATAAACGAAAAACATTACGCATATATTTGTGAAATTAACGGTCAGATTGTCGCGGTTGTAAATATCAATCACGACTATATGCTTGAATTTCAGAGCGACCTTGAACAAATGCTTAACCGCGGCAAGGAATTTATAAGCAGTTATTTTGCTTTTTCCTACACACCGTTTATAGGCAGTATTCATGATGTAAAAACTCTGCACAAATCATACTCCGAGGCAATGAACGCGCTCCGGTACCGCACATTTATCCCTACCTCGGATATAGTATTCTGCGATGATATGAATACGGAGAATAAATCCTCCGAAGTATCCGCCGTAATATCCATCGAAAAGGCAAAGCAGCTTATCAACTTTTTGCAGCTCGGCGACGCACAGACTTCACTGTCCATGATAAATGCGCTTATCCGTACCGCTCCACACGATTCGCCGGTTAAGTACAGAGTATTTCTTTTTGACCTTATAAGCACGCTAATCCGCGCAATCGAGACGGTCGGCAAGGATGATATAAGCGTAAAGCTGTCCGATGAACTTTGCGGACTTACGGAAATTTCCGACGCTGCGGTCATCTCGGAAAGAATAAACGAAATTATAACCGAATTTTGCAGACTCCGTTCGGAAAGCATTTCCGCAAATGAAGAAAAAGAACTTGAAGAAAATCTCTCAAAAAAGGATATAGTATCGGAAGCAAAAAAATTCATTCGCGAAAATTACACCAATCAGGCTCTGAATATTGCCATGATAGGCGAATACTTCAATATTACTCCGTACTATGTGTCCAATATTTTCAAAAAAAGCGAAAATATCAGTATGCTGGACTATATAAGCGTAACGCGAATAGAAAAAGCAAAGGAGCTGCTTGTTACAACCGATTTAAATCTTGAATCGATAGCACTGCAGTGCGGATTCTCAAATATAAGAACATTTATGCGTGTGTTCCAGAAGTTTGAGGTAATAACCCCGGGAAAATATAAGGAGCTTAATAAAAAGTAAAAAAAAGTCCGGAACGCAAGAAAAGAAGAGAAAAGCACATATTACAGAAAATATAATTGTTTTAGTCTGAACATTTGTATGTAGAAAAATCAAAAAAATTGATTTTTCATAAAATTATTTCTTTTCTTGCTATCAACAAACTTCGCCACTCAGTGTACGCGAGTACACTGCCCTAGTATCCCAAAGCTAAAGCTTTGGCTCAGTTTGTTAATTCCGAAGCATTTTTTTCCTATCCCCTAAAAAGGCGGTGTACTTTTTTTACACCGTCTTTTTACTTAACCATTCAGTTTTTGGCAACCCCGGGCAGCTTATTGACCGCATTCAGATAAGCCAGAATACTCGCCTCTATAATGTCGGTGGACAAGCCACGTCCGTTATATATTTTGTTATCCTTTGTGCGCAACTTGACAAGCACCTCACCCAAAGTATCCTTACCCTCGGAAACCGCCCTTATATTATACATATCCAATGTATGCTCCGGCGGACATATAATTTTATCAATAGCGTTATATGCCGCATCAATAGGACCGTCACCCAGGCACACGTCCTCAATAATTGTATCTTTGTCTTTTTTTAAACGCATTGTACTGGTTGCCGTGGTGTGATTTCCGGCATGAACATCGAAACGGTCGAGAGTGTATCGGTTTTCCTCAACCACCTTCTGCGAAATAAGCGCCTCTATGTCAAAATCGTTTACTTCTCTTTTTTTGCCGCAGAGCTTTTTATACTCCTCAAAAACTCTCTCAAGCTCCTCCGCTGTCAGCTCATGTCCCATTTCGGTTAAATGCTGCTCAAATGCATGCTTTCCGGAATGCTTGCCGAGAATTATTTCATTTGCTTTTATTCCGACCGATTCGGGAGTCATAATCTCATACGTTTTTTTATTTTCAAGCACACCGTGCTGATGAATTCCCGATTCGTGCGCGAATGCGTTTCTGCCCACAATGGGCTTGTTTATCGGCGCAGTCTGCCCGATTATGTCATATACCTTTTTGCTTGTTCTGAAAATCCGTCTTGTATCGATTCCGGTACACGCGTCTATGACGTCCTTTCTTGTATCGATTGCCATAACAACCTCTTCAAGCGAAGTATTTCCCGCACGCTCGCCGATTCCGTTAACCGTGCAGTCTATCTGCGAGGCTCCGCCCTCGACGCCTGCAAGCGAATTTGCAACCGCCATGCCCAAATCGTTATGACAGTGCACTGCAATTTCAGCTTCATTTTTCATATTTGCACGCACATATTCAACCAAAGCGCGCATCTCCTCCGGCGTACTATAGCCGACAGTATCCGGAAGTCCTATAACCGAAGCGCCGCAGCCGGCGGCAATATCGGCGCAGGTCACGAGAAAATCTCTGTCGCTTCTGGTCGCGTCCTCCATCGAAAACTGGACATTTTTGCACAAGCTGCATGCATATTCTACCGATTCCTTAATTTTTTCCATGACCTCAGCTTCGGTCATTTTAAGCTTGTATTGCATATGCAGCGGAGACGTTGCAATAAATATATGAATTCTCGGGTCAGCCGTTCCCTTTATGGCCTCATAGGCAGCGTCTATATCTTTTTTTGCCGCACGGGCAAGGGAGGCAACGGTGCATGATTTCACCGAATCGGCAATTGCCTTTACCGCCTCAAAATCTCCCGGCGAGGATATTGCAAAACCTGCTTCTATTATATCAACTCCGAGTTTTTCCAGATACTTTGCAATCTCGGTTTTCTCCCTTAAATTCATGCTGCAGCCCGGTGATTGCTCTCCGTCGCGCAAGGTAGTGTCCAAAATTTTAATCTTTCTCATATAAAAATTATCTCCCGTAAAAATAAGTAAAATCATAAAGAACTGCCGCAAAATCAATAATGCTCCGCCCCGGGGCGGCAATTATATCATTACGGCAGTCCGTTTTATGCGAGGTTTTATTTTCCCGATTTGGAAACCAGTTCCTTCATTCGGTCAACACAGCTTGAACAAATAGTTCGATCCTCATACGTTATTAAGTTATCCGTTTCGCCGCAAAAAACACACGCAGGTTCATATTTTTTCAGGATAATCATATCATCATCCACAAATATTTCCATAGCGTCCTTGTTTTTGATTTGAAATACTTTTCGGAGTTCTTTCGGAATTACAACTCTGCCCAAAGCATCAATCGGTCTGACTATACCTGTAGCCTTCATAAGGAATCCTCCCTTTCATCAAAACCCATAAACCTATATTTACCTATTATAAAATAGTATACCATTTATTTGCGGAATTGTCAATCATAATTTATCTTTTTTTGTCGAAAAATATTTCTTGTTTTCTGCTTATTACTGGAACATATCGCCCTCCGGAGCGTAATCTTTTTTCACGAAAAGCTCCAGCTTATCCGACTCTGTCAGCGTGGCAAGAAATATATCCGATATTTTATCCATATTTTTTGTCTTTAACTGTTTTTGCAGCCAGTCCTCATTTTTGCCCATATGCTTCAAATTATTATGGAGGATTTTCCCGTCGATTATTATATTGACACACGGTTCGGCAGGACTTGGCTTCAGCTTTAAATCGTCATTGTTGACGGGGCGTTTTTCAGCCTTGGGCAAAAACGATATTCCGCCGTTCGGTTCAAAAAGCGCAAGCTCTATTTCATTTAAATCAAAGAATCCGTTCAGACGGCACTGAACCAAAAACTCGCTTAAATCCAGATGAACCCGTTTAAGGCAATTTCTGTATATTTTTCCGTCCTTTAATATTATGACCGAACGCCCCATCATATTTCTTCTCGAGACAATTGATTTTGTATTTATGAACGAATACAAAACCGCTCCGATGGTGTACACCGCCATTGCCAGCAGCGGATGAATAAAGCTTCCGTCAATTGTGGTAGCCATTTCCGCCGCTATTGAACCGATTGTTATGCCGTTGATATAATCGAACAAATTCAGCTGCGACATCTGTTTGTTTCCGATTATTTTAGTAAATATAAAAATTGCGGCTATCGAGCCTGCAGATGACAAAAATACTTTTATAAGTGACATATTACCAACCTCATTTCCTAAGTATACTAAAAGTTTTAACACAAAATTAACTCTTTATTCAAAATAAGGCGGAAATTTTTATTGCATTTTTGAACAAAACAAAGTATAATAATATATAAGAACAATTACGAAAGGACAGAGTATTATGAATATATGCGTATACGGTGCGGCAAGCACTGAAATAGATGAAAAATATACAAGCAAAGCCGAAGCACTTGGCGAAGAAATGGCAAGGCGCGGTCACGGGCTTGTTTTCGGCGGCGGAGCAGGCGGAATGATGGGCGGCTGCGCAAGAGGCGTTTGCAAAGCCGGCGGCAGCATAATAGGTGTTGTGCCGAAATTCTTTAACGTTGACGGAATTTTATTCGAAAACTGCAGGGAATTGATTCGTCCCGATACAATGCGCGAGCGCAAGCAGATAATGGAAGACCATGCGGACGCGTTCATCACGACTCCCGGCGGAATCGGAACTTTTGAAGAATTTTTCGAGATTTTGACATTAAAGCAGCTCGGAAGACATAATAAAGCAATTGTTGTTCTGGATATTGACGGATATTACAAAAGCATACTTGATATGATTGACAAGGCGGTATGCGATAATTTTATGACCGATAAATCAAAAGAACTGTTTCATGTCTCGACCGACATAAACGAAGCTCTCGATTATATTGAGTCTTATGTTCCGCATGAATTTAACATACTTGAAATGAGAAAAATAAAAAATAATTAAATCAGCAATAAAGCAATCCCAACGGAACCGGAAATGTTAAATCTGTTCCGTTGGGATTGCTTTTTTGTTTGCCGCGCAAGATGCGGACTTATAATAATTTACATACATTTTACTTCATCAGGGTATCAGAATTTACTTTAAAAAATGTATAATTATAATGCAGCTATATGCTAAAAAACCATATTAACGTTTTAATCCCGGAAAGGAATGAATTTTATGCAGAAAAAAATTATCAGTTTCATTATTTCATCGGCACTTATTTTAAGCTGCCTTACACCGTTTCGCGCCTTTGCCGCAGCGGAGGAAATCCTGGCTGCTTTTGAGTATGGCGCACCGGAAAACGCAGCCGCAGGAGACAATTTATCCGACGGAGACAGCACTGCCGGCTACAATGCAACATCGGGAAGTGTGAAAACCTCGGCAAGACTTTTTGCCTCAATTAACGGAAGCGGCAGCAGCAACCTGGTTTGGTCGAACCCGGAATACAAATACGGAACATCAAAAACCGTCCAAGTACCGATTATGGCGGCAGACGATAATAATGCATGGGGGAAAAGCCCGTATTTTGAGATTAAATGCTCAACTCTGGGATATGAAAATATAAAATTCAGCGCAAAGGTCAGCGGTTCAAAAAAAGGGTCTGCCAACTATAAGCTGCAATACAGTACAGACCAAAAAAACTACAGCGATGTAATAACTGCCGCTACCATAACAAAAAACAAGGATTTGAGAAACAATTTATTTGATTATGTTGATTTGCCGGGTAATGCAGACAACCGGTCCGCTGTTTATTTCAGAATTGTTGCCGTCAATACCACGCCCATAGAGCCGGCAAATTTTACTTTTGAAAATAATACCGGCGGCGAAGCGGCAATCAACGATGTAATTATTTACGTGACATCGAAATCCGGCGAAATTCCAACCCTCGCAGCACCTGCCGCAAGCATAGCAAGCGGCAGCGAAATCTACGGGAACACCCGAATTTCACTTTCTTGCAGCACCTCGCAGTCGTCAAAAATTTACTATACCGTAAATGACGGAGCCGAGACCGAATACAGCGGCGAATTTATGCCGTTTAAAAATATACCCGGCATCACCGTCAAAATCAAGGCATGGGCAGTGCTGGACGGATATGCAACAAGCGATACCGCAGTCTACACTTACACCAGCACCAAAGATGAAATTACATCATTTGACTTTTCCGACGGAAAATATCCCGATTATGTAAACGGAGCGGTCACGGTTGATTCCGGAATATATCCCACCGGCAGAATTACCGCTTCTTTGGACGGATCAACCCAATATACACCGCTGTATTCAATTCAGGAAAAAGCAATTTTGAACTGTAGTCAAGTAAGTAGACACAAAAAAGCACAATTTTTTTAGGGGAGCAAGCTATTTTGTCTGCTCCC
>CAKSFY010000046.1 GCA_934454035.1 uncultured Clostridia bacterium
TGCTCTTTTTGTTCTTTTGTGTACATATATATTTTACTCCTTTCAGAGTCCAAGAATATGTCCGCACCCCCCGCCCTAAAAAAAGTACACCGCCTTTTTACATCCCTTTTTTTGTTAATGTTTATACGGAACATAAAAATAGTCCAAATATGTTTTAAATTTATCTTGTGCCGATAGGCAGGTATCAGTTAAATAACCTTTTTCATTATTCCATTCGGAAAGACCTCTGTAATAGAACATTTTAAGGCTGTCATCAATGATGAACGGAACGATATTATTTTTAAGGCACTCTTTGAACATTATAAGCCTTCCGACTCTGCCGTTGCCGTCCTGAAACGGATGTATTGATTCAAACCGATAATGAAAATCTATAATTTCTTCAAGCGTATGTTCATCTTTTTGATTATAACTTTTCAAAAGTTCTTTGACTTTATTTGCTGTGTCTTTCGGCTTTGCGGTTTCCTTGCCTCCGACTTCATTGGGGAGTTTTTTATACTCGCCTACATTAAACCAATCTTTTCTTGAATCGGATGTCCCTGATTTTAAAGTATAATGCAACTGTTTTATAAACTTCTCCGTAAGTTTGCGGGTGCTATTTTCAATTATCATATCAATGCATTTAAAATGATTTGCGGTCTCAATAATGTCATCAACATTAAGTGCATCAGTTTCCGCTCCGATTGTGTTGGTTTCAAAAATATATCTCGTTTGATCATGGGTTAATTTGCTGCCCTCAATATGGTTTGAATTATAGGTAAGTTCAATTTGTACTTTATGATATATTCCGCCGGAAAGTGCAGACGATTTCTCTGCTTTTAATCTTTCAAGCAAAGTTTGAGGTTCAATGTTCTTTTTGTTTTTCCTTTCGGGTTTTTCTGCATTTTCGGGAATATTCCAAGTCTTTCCCGTTATAAATGCGCCGGGTATTTTGCGTTCTGAACAGTATTTCCGAACACCACGCTCTGACATACTCCACTTTTTCGCAATCTGAGATACAGACAAATAATTCATACAATCCCTCCGAAACTTAGACAGGTGATGCGTGTTTGAATAATCGGTATTATACCATAAGTAAAAATGCTTGCAAGGGCATTTTTACGCGGCCGTAAATGTTCTTCATAGGCAAAATTTTAATTTTGCAAGTCGCAGAATACGGCTTTGAGTGCAGCTCCTATGAGATTATTATACCACATTACAGGAATAAAATCAATAAAAATTAAAATGTTTTTGATGAAATTGTGCCGATAACGGCACGAAATATCAAAAGTATTATTTTCGAAAAAAGGCTGATAAATCGGAAACTATGCGTAAAAATAATACGAGGACTTTAAGGGGTGTCTGTTTGATAACATTACCCGCTTTAAGCATAGCAGAGCATTATCATTTACAAAATGACGATGCTCTTGTTTTTTAGTCCCTAAATTCAAATAATTTTTTAAGCGGAATATTCAGAGCTTCCGCAATTTCAATCAAAGTGTCAAGCGTGCAGGAGCAAGCGGCAGTCTCAATTCTTTGCAGATGATTTCTGCTTATGTTGGCTTTTTCCGCCAATTGCATCTGCGTCATTCCCTGTTCTTTCCGATAATGGAGAATATTAAGTCCAATCCCCAGCCAGATATCAAAGTTTTTATTTTTCACGACGTTCACCTCAATATATATTATATTCTGATTTCAACTATTAATCGACAAAGAAAAATGTGTCAAATACAATCAAATTTGTTGCATTTAAAATTAAAATGTGGTATAATGCAAATATATTGTTTGCATTTGCATTTAATTTATTTGCTTTTTAATAAAAAAATATATGACCAAAAAACAGTAAAAATAACAAATTTTGCATCGTTCGCGCACCAAAATGTATCATTCACGCAAGAAGTATTTATTGGCAACGCATTTTAATGTAAAATCAAATGTGTGCGCCCGGAGGTGAGTGAGTATGAAGTTTAATATAATCATCTGCGAAGATTTAAAATCGACGCTGATTAAGATAGCGTCTGTCGCACTGGAATATTTCGAAAACAGTGAATTTGAATTTGACTGTCATCAGATACAGAGTGATTTTTCAAGAGTTCTGGAATATGCGAAAGACTCGGATAATTGCAGAAACATTTATCTTTTGGATATTGAGCTTGCGGCAAACGTAAACGGTCTTAACTTAGCGCAGAAAATACGGGAATACGATTATCTCGGATATATTATATTCATAACCTCGCACACGGAGCTCGGTATGACGGCACTGTCCTATAAACTGAAAATTCTCGACTTTATAGATAAAGCGGACGGGCATTTCAAAAAGCGCCTGACAGAGTGCTTTGATACGGTAATCAAGGAAAGTTCGGTTATCAAAAACGAGGATAAGCACATCATGATTAAGTCGGGACTTGACTATTTCCCCGTGATACAAAGTGACATAATTTATATCGAAACCGACAGTATCGGAAGAAAAATCATAATACACACACCGAGCAGAACAATTGAGAGTTATACTCCGCTTAAAGAAATTGCCAAAGAGCTTGACAGGCGGTTCTTTCAGTGTCACAGGGCAATCATCGTCAATACCGAGAAAATACTGAAAATACACACGGAGCGAAGTAATGCGCATTTAGACTTGTCCGGCGGCAACATCTGCCCGCTCTCACTTCGGAAAGTAAAGGAGCTGATGGCTATTGTGGGTAGAAATATTTAGCGCACTGTTCACGGCACTGTCTGCAATTATGGTCGGAATTGCACTGTATCGCCGTGAAAATGCCGGAAAGACGCGCTTTGCAATATTTGCTGCGCTGGCGCCTGCTGTGAATTTTATTTTGAATATCAGTCTGCCGCATTATATTTCGGTAGGGGCATTTGTTTTGGCGGCAAGCGTGCTTTGCAGGCTGATACTTAACGAAAACAAAATAACCTCTCTTGCAAGCGCAATGACAATAGCATTTTTCCACCGGGTAATGATGCTGATATATTTTTCGGCGGTGTATATATTTGCAAGGGAGTGCTTCACATACGGACTGCGGTGCTTTTATTCAATGTTGTATGCAATGGTGTTTTTGAATATTACGACGTTTGCGGCAATGTGGTTTTACGAAAAGTATCGGAATATAAAGTACATATCCGAAAAAGCGGTGTCGATTATAAAAAGTCTTGATTTTCTGGTGCTGAATCCGAAGTTGTTCGGTATGCTCTATGTGCTTTTGAGCATTACAGACACACTGTTTATCGTGATTTCAACACGGGTGCAGATTGAGTACGGAAATTATGCTTTTTATGTGGGAGCATTGTTTTTGGTGGCGATGTATTCGATTTTGATGGTGCTTACAATGTCGATGCTGCAAGGTCTTTTGAAAAATGAGGTTGACCTTATCACAAAGCAAGACGAAGTTGAAACATTGAAAAACTATACCGCCACAATAGAAAATCTGCTTGATGAAATGCAAAAATCACGGCACGACTATAAAAATATGATTTTGTCTATGCGTGATTTTGTCGAAGAAAAGCGGTTTGATGAACTGGAACAGTATTTCGGCGAGGAGATTTTGAAGAGTGAAACGCTTGAAAAAATTTCAAAGAATATTTATCTTGCAACAAAGAAAATTAAACAGCTGCCGCTGAAAAGCCTTATCAATGCAAAGCTGAACGAGGCAATGTCCGGCGGCATCAATGTGGAAATTACGATATTTTCCGAGGTTGATATAACCTCCGTTCCGACGCTTGATTTGTGCAGGATTATCGGAAATCTGCTTGACAATGCGGTTGAGGCGGCATCGGTGAGCGACAACAAGGTCATATCACTTGTTATGCTGAAAAACGATAATCAGTACAGCATAACACTCTGCAACGGGTTTTCGGGCGAGATTGATATGTCGAAGATATGGAAAAAGGGGTATTCGTCAAAAGGCAAAAATCGGGGTCAGGGACTTCCGATTGTGAAAAAGCTGATTGATACCCACCCCGAAATACTGATAAATACAGAAATAAAAAATAACCTGTTTGTGCAGGATTTGACGATAACGAAATAAGGTGATGAAAATGAATAATAAAACTATATGGATGACATTCGCCAATCCGATGAATATAATTTTACTATTATTGATGATTATATTTATACGGTCATTAATACTTGCCGCTGTGTTAAATATCAGAATGAAAACAGCAAAGCATTTTCCCACACAGGAGAATGTATGGAGAGTTTACAAAACACTTTGTAAGTTCGGCGTCGGAATAAGAAACCATCCGCAAGTCTGGGGCGAATACCGGGATATGTTTTACAAAATAAATCAATCACCCGATGTTCCGTCCGAATTAAAACAAAAACTTAAAGACCGACTTGTTAAAAAAGGTCTTTATATCAACAATATGAGAATTATCGATAATTACAAGGGATAAGCAATATAGAGTTAAGGAAAGGAAGTTAATTATTATGGAACAAGCAGGTATACCAATAGTAGCTATTTTGGGAGTTGTGTGTTATGTGTTTTTTTACAAAGCCCTGAAACGATTATATATCAGATTAATAAGCAAAAAAATACTGCAGCAATTCTCGCTCTTTTTATCTTGACAGGTCTTATATATTTTGTCGGAGCTTTTGCGCTTGCCGGAGCACAAGCACAGATAGCAAAGGATAAAGATAAGCTGTTTTCAAAAATAACCGCATCGCCGTCAGACCAAACGGCAGATGAGCTGATTGCTCATATTCAGAAATACGGCTGTACAAATGAACCCAATGCGTGGAACAAGCTGCGCAGTGTTTGGATTGCGTTGAACGAAAGCCCGAATGTTTCAACAGAAAAGAAAAAGCAGCTGAAACAATTTTTAATGCTGCAGGGACTTACGATGCACTATCAGGATTCAAAAATTATTGACAACTGCAAATTATGATATTTTCCGTTATGGCGGTTGATATAAAAATAATATTAATAAACGGAAGGAAGATTTTTATGAAGAAAGAAATTATAGCTGCGGCAGCGGTGATGGCTATATTCATAGGCACAACTGCGTTTGCCTATGAATATCCGCAGGAAAAAGATGAAAGCGACAATCCTATGAATAACAGCTTGTTCGAGGTTGTGGCGGATGTGAATTCGGACATGGAATTTTTTGATCTTTCTGATTTCAAAAGAGACTACAATGAAGATAAAAGCAAAAGCAGAATAATCAGATATACCATAGACTATTCCGGCAATGTGTCAAGCGAAATTATTACAGATTATTTGAATGACGATGAATATTACGATCGGTTGGACGAATATCTCGGTGTTGACGATGAGACCATGTGCACGCAATACAACGACGGTATTGTGTATACCGATTGGCAGACTCGCGAAGAACCGTATATATTCACCGATATAAACGGTAAGTACTATGTGTTTTATGACAATATGAGACCTGCCTGGGGCTGCCGGTACAACCTCGGACTGGTGCAGGAAACTCAAACAGATTTCAGATATGTCGGAACCGAAAGCGCTACATACGAATTCGGTGATGACAATACATATTTTTATACAATTTTTTCGGATGATGCAAATTACTATTTTGCAAAAGCAAGCATAAGTATGTTTGATGACAACGGTTATGCCTTGATGAAGTATAACGGAAAACAGTATGTTGTTAAACTAAAAAGAGGATTTATACCAACCGTATTCTATAACGGCGAGAAAATAAAATTTGACCAGATACCTGTTATAGAAAACGGCAGAACACTCGTTCCGCTGCGTGCAATATTTGAAAAAATAGGCGCTGATGTAGAATGGAACGAAGATACTCAGACCGTAATCGCAACAAAGGATGATACAAAAATATCACTTACAATAGATAACACAGCCGCTTCCAAAAACGGCGAAAGCATTACTCTTGATGCCCCGGCAAAGGTGAAAAACGGCAGAACTCTTGTTCCGGTTCGTTTCGTGGCTGATTGCTTTGGTGTTGATGTTGATTGGGACGGAACAATGCAGAGAGTATCTCTTACTTCAAAATGATATTTTCCGCTGCTGCGGTTGATATAATACAATACATTAAGAAAGGATGTTTTTATGAAAAGAACAAGCAAAGTCATAAGCATAATGCTGTCGGTATTTATGCTTATGCAAATGATGACAGGAGTGGTTTTTGCCGCATCGAAATTACCGACAGATTTGCACTGGGATGAGGAAGACGGATTAATCGTTTCATACAAGACCGATCCCAATGTGGAAATATATTTAATTAATTTTTACAAAGACGGTAAATTGGTGGAACAATTGTCCGATGAATGTGATTTCAAAAGTGAGACGAGAGAAGAAACCACGCTCTACGGAGTTGTTGATGTCGTAGAGGAAAACGGCAGCGGCACATATACATTCAAAGTAGGAGAATGCAGCGAAACATACGAAGAATACTGCGAAACTTGGAGGCCCGAAACTCTGCACGCGACAAAATGGAGCGAAATGAGCCCCGAATTTGTCTACACAAAGCCGTCTGCAAAGCTTCCTACTCCGAAAATTATAAGTTTTGCAAACAATGAAATAAGCACAAGCTATACACCCGACGAAAATATTGATTATGTTCAGTTAAACTACTATATTTCTTGGGGCGGAACGGAAAAGATAGTTACATATTCCGTTCACGGCTCGCAGAAACGCTTTGACGAATATTGCAACGACTCGGTTGCACGGGCTTTTAAAGCATTTGAAATAACCCGAGATTTATATAATGATTCCGATCCCTCAAGGTTCAATAAGGATAAGGCGGTATTAAGCGCCGCAATATCCACAAAAACCTTGCACGTTAACCAAATTTCATCAAGTGACGAATCGCCCATTGTATTCTATGGTTCGGATATAGGCGGCAACCCCGAGGACAAGCCTATTGACAGAACTGTTATTTCGGAAAATTACTATAACGCCGCAAAGGTTTGTTATGACCTCGGAATTATGCCGAAAATCTATGAGAATTACAACCAAAATGTTATCGGCAGTGAATTCAACACCGTGTATAAGGCTCTTATCGGTTATGACGGCGATGCTTCTGCCGACAGCGAGCTTACATATTCCGACATAATTGTGGATTTGGTAGATGCTCTCGGATATGCCCCTGCTGTTGCGTATAAGGGCGGAAGACCTGTGGGAAGCTTTTTGATAGCGGCTCAACAAGGAATTACAAAAGGTGTTTCTTTGTCGATGGACAGCAAGGTAACATATGAACAGCTTGCACAGCTTGTATATAATTCTCTTGAATGTCCTCTTATGAAGCAGATTTCCTGGGGCATGGATCCGGTGTACGACATTACCGATGATACTCGGTTATATCAGCTCGGTTATTCAAAATATACAGTAAATGCAGAGATATCGGGAAATAATGCCGCAGTAAAAGGCAAGGTGTATAATAAGGCCAATAAAAAAGGTGTTGAGGCGGATACACAGCTTACGATTAAGGATAATGATATAAAGACATATGCTGATAAAGGTATGGCGCTTTATGTTAAAGACGGCAATATATTAAGCGGTTTTCCGTATTATTACGCAAGAGTGAAAATAAATAATGGCGATAAAGAAACGACAAGCAAAAATGTATTGCTTAATCTTGAAGCATACGGATATTCAAAATACAAAATAGGCGATGGTGAATACAGTGCCGTTCCGGAGTCAAATACGGTAGATTATACTCTTGATCCCGTAAGCGGAGATAAAAGTGTAGAAATCACTTTTGCAAACGCTGATGAAAGCAAGACCGTATTAAAAAGTACATCAATAAAACTTATTAACAAGCACACAATCACATATATGGTGAACGGCAGTGTGTTTGAAACTGCTGAGGTTGACTGCGGCAGCGCAATCCCTGCACTTGACAAAACACCGTCTGTTGACGGATACCGCTTTGACGGCTGGGAAGGAATTCCGGAAACTATGCCTGATGAGGATATCGTTGTCAATGCTATAATGACAGATGTATCGGCAGCAATCGCAACAGGCAAAGCGGGCGAAAATACTGCTTGGGCATTATCTCAGGACGGTACGCTCACAATCAGCGGTATCGGTGCGGTATCGGAACTTAAAGATTTCAGTTATGATAATTTCGTAGCAACAAAATCTGTTGTAATAGGCGACGGTATAACAAGTATAGGAGATTATGTTCTTAACGATCTGTATAACTGTGAAACCGTAAAGATAGGCAAAGGCTTGAAAACTGCCGGTGTTCAGTTTATGTACGGTTCAAAAATAAGTGAGATTATTGTCCCTGCGAATGTAGCGGAAATAAAAGAGGGCTTCTGCGGCAAAAACCAGAGCTCCGGTCTTAAAATATACATTTATAACAAAGACCTTGCAGGCTGCAATTTCATATCGGAAGGTACATTGTACGGATATAGCAACTCTACACTAAATGCAGCAGCAACAGAAAAAAATCTTGAATTTGTATCAATCGACCCCGATTTTGCAATTAACGGCGGAGCTGAGGAAACAACCGATAAAAATGTTAAAATCAGCCTTAACGATTATGCGAAGAAAGATTTTATGCAGTATAAGATAAACGACGGCGAATACAAGAACATTGACGGCAATGACATTGATTTTGTTTTGGACAGCGCAGACGGTGAAAAAACAATAAGCATTACATTCAAAAATGACAGTTATGAGATAGAAAAAACTCATAAAATCATATTTGACAACAAGCACAAAATAACATTCAAGGCAGACGGAGAGATAGTTGATGAGCATACATTCGGATGCGGCGCACAAATCCCGGTTATCGACGGAGCAAAGGCACCCGCAAAAGAAGGATATGTATTTTTGGATTGGAACACTCTTCCGCATATTATGCCCGACAGCGATATAACCGTGAATGCACTTTATTTAAAGAAACCCGAAAGCACATTGCTTGATACCATTCTTACAGATGAGGAAAAAGCAGACGGCATAATCATAAAATCCGAAATTACCGTTGCGGAGGAAAATGCAAATATTCAGGCGGAGCTTATAAATAAGTATTCAAAATACACAGCGTCGATTGTAATAAATATCGATATTTTAAAGGGCAAGGACGAAAGCTTTGAACGTGTAACGGAAACCAATGAGCTGATTTCCTTTACCGTTGATATTCCGTCGGAAATTCAAGGCAAGGCAGAATACATTGTCCTGCGTGAGCATGACGGTGCGGCAGACGCCCTTACAACAAGCAAAAATGCAGACGGCGAGTATATTGAAGTTAAGGATAACACAATTATTATTCACGCAAAGAAATTCTCTGCATATCAGCTTATAGCAAAAGACGCAGACCCGGCTCCCTCACACAGAGGAGGCGGCAGTCTCGGCGGAGGCAGCGGCACCTCAAGCTTTACAGTTAAATTTGAAACGAACGGTGCAGATGCAATCAAGTCGGTAAATGTAAACAAAAACGGTACTGTCAGCGCACCCGAAGCTCCGGCAAAGGACGGATTTGTATTTGACGGCTGGTACACAGACAAGAATTTCACAACTAAATTCGACTTTAATACAAAAATCACACAATCTGTTACGCTTTATGCAAAATGGGTTGAAAAAGCAAAAACAAGTATAATTCTTACTATCGGTCAAAAGGATGCAACCGTTGACGGAAAAACTGTTTCAAACGATGTTGCACCGAAGATTGTAAATGACAGAACAATGCTCCCGATACGCTTTATAGCAGAGGCTCTCGGTGCAAAGGTTGATTGGATTGAAGAAAGTCAGACGGTTAAAATCACTGCCGAAAACATTGATATTTCAATTGAAATCGGCAAAGATTTTGCAACCGTAAACGGTGAGAAAATTGACCTTGATTCCCCGTCATTTATAGAAAATGACCGCACATATCTGCCGATACGCTTTGTGTCGGAAAAACTCGGCGCAGATGTCAAGTGGGACGATGCTGCTAAAACCGTAAGTATTACAAAATAATAACTTACACAAAAAACTGCTCAAAAAAATTTGGGCAGTTTTTTTGATGGCTCAAAAAGAAGTGCTTTTTTGTAAGTGATTTGAAGATTTCGGATATCATTCATAAATTGGATAAGATTATCATAATTATGTACAAATACATAATTAATAATAACTTATCGAAAGGCGGAATTATATATGTCTGAAGATGTACAAGCAAATGAAAAATTAAAAAATAACCGCAGCCGGTTTGAGCAGGAGCTTAAAATGTACATAAACCGTAAATTGTTTGACAAGCACATAATTTCGGAAGATATGTATTTTGCGGCAAAAGAGCTCTTGCTGAAGCAGGCAGTTTGACAGATATCGGAGAATGACAAAATGAATATTTACGAAATGCGCCGGGATATGCGAATGCGCCATACGCGAGTATCCGATTATCCCTTGCGTGTTGTATACTATGCAAGAGTTTCAACGGACAAATACGACCAATTACATTCTCTCGGCGCGCAAAAAACCTATTTTGAAAATCTTTTGAAAAGAAATCCGAACTGGACATTTGTACGGGGTTATGTTGATGAGGGACTGACCGGAACAAAGATTGACAAAAGAGACAGTTTTATAGAGATGATGCGTGATGCAAAGCGCGGCAAATTTGACCTTATCTGTACCAAAGAGGTTTCAAGATTTGCGAGAAACACACTTGACAGTCTCAGCTGCACAAGAGAACTCTTAACCTATGGCGTTGCCGTATATTTTGAGAATGACAATCTGAATACCATTGACGAGGACTGTGATTTCAGACTTACCACTATGGCAAGTCTTGCACAGGAGGAATCACGCAAAACCTCTGAAAGACTTAAATTCGGTTTTCGTGAATCTATTAAAAAGGGTACTGTACTCGGAAACGACAGCATTTGGGGTTATCACAAGGAAAAAGGAAAATTGGTTATCGTGCCGGAGGAAGCGGATATGGTGCGGCGAATATTCGATTTATACGCAAACGAAGATTTCGGCATAAGAAAAATTGCAAAAATCTTATCCGATGACGGACTTCGCAACAGCGCCGGCAATCCGTTTTCATTTTCAACAATTAAAGGAATATTGGTTAATCCCAAATACAAGGGGTTCTATTGCGGAAACAAGACGCATAAGGTCAATTTTTTGAGTAATGAAATTGCGTATGTTCCGCAGGGCGAATGGGTTATGTACAAAGACCACGAAAAAGTACCGCCCATTGTGTCGGCGCAGCTTTGGGACAAGGCAAACCGAAAACTCAAAGAACGCAGCGAAAAAATGTCAAACGGCGATAAGACAAGCTATCAGAACAAATATCTGTATTCGGGTAAAATTGTATGCGGTAAGCATAACACTTGTTATCACCATACTGTTTATCGCTATAAATCCGGAAATAGGGAATTATGGACCTGCAAGGAGTACGGAAACGGCAACAAATGCCGAAATCCGCTTGTCTATACGAGTGAAATCGACGCAGTAATGAAAGAGGTATATTCTAAGGTTTTATGCGAGAAAACTTCCATTATAAACGACCTTATAGAACTTTATAAGGAAAGCGGAAGTGCAAAGGCTATCGTAAAACAAAAAAGAAAAACCGAGTCCGACATCAATGCTATTCTTGCAAAAA
Organism: uncultured Clostridia bacterium; assembly: GCA_934454035.1. Lineage (GTDB taxonomy): Bacteria > Bacillota > Clostridia > UBA1381 > UBA1381 > CAKSQL01. The sequence goes on from CAKSFY010000046.1 coordinate 11,503, forward strand.
AGGACAAACTTCTTGACTTGGTTATGGACGACAGAATTTCAAATGAAGAGTTTGAACAAAGGAATAATGCCTTTAATGAGCAGATTGATGAACTGAAAGCAAGACTTTTCGAACTTAGCGAGGAAGAGCAAAAAAGTCTTGACTTGAAGGAAAGTATCGAGAGCTTGAGGGGTGCAATCAGCAATGAACTTGATTTCACCGACAATATCAGCAAAAATGTTGTTGATAGTTTTATTGATAAAATTGTTGTTTTCAAAGGCGACACCGAAAATGAGATTAACCTAAAAATTTTCTTGAAACTTCTGCCCGGTGATATCCGGAATTTCACCGAAAACTCCCATACACTCACCTTATCGGGCGGACAACTCATTCAAACCCGAGGAGGCAATTCAAGGTCATTAAAAGCATATGATTTGACTTTCCGGTATGATTTGTGCTATTGTCCGGAATGAAAATAACGGTACGGAGAATTTTTTTCTGTACCGCTATTTTTTAATATCGTGTTTTTCAGCACGCCGCAAGGCAACATCATAAACCTCATCATCTGCTCTTGCACCAATTACAACGACAAGCATTTGACCGTCAATTTTTATGAGTTTATACACAACACGAATGCCGAGATTTTTAAGTTTTATTTTCAGAAAACCCGATAAATTGTTTCCCTGTTTATTTCCTAATGGTTTGCCGTATCCGCCCTCGTTTACGGGAAGCGGATTTTTGAGTACTTTTTCCAGCGCTTTTGCTACAACTATACGTTCGTTGCCGGATAAACGCCTAAAATCTTTTTCTGCTTCGGGAAGATAAACCAATTTCCAATTCATTCAAATTCCACCTCGCCGATTGCATCTAAGTCCGCTTTTGTGATACCAAGGTCTTTATAAAGATCCTCGCCCGAAATTAGGTTTGCCGGATTAAAATTCTGCATTCGTTCATTTGCTGTGTTCAAAAGTCTTGCATCATTAACTTCATCCATTAATTTAACATATTCTTCGGGAGAAAGAAGAACGCACTCCGCACTGTTATTTTTCATAACAACCTTTGCACCGCTTTGCTTAACCTCTTTAAAAATCTTTCCGGCAAGTCCTCTGTTGAATAATGAAATAGAAATTGTATCTCGAATAGCACTTGTGATATTTGCCATCATTCTCACCTCCGCATAAACAGTATACCACACAGAGCTTAATTTGTCAATATATTTACTGATAAATTCACAAATAAATATATTACCTATTTATAGTATATGCAAATGACTGTAAAACGATTATTTCTATATCAAAAAGGCTCTGCATATTTATAAAAAATGCAGCAGGATATAGATAATATAATTCTTCTGTAATTACAGCATTTTATTATCTTTGATAAAATCAATCATATTTAAATGCAGGATTCCGTCTCGCCTTTGCAGCAATGTATCTGTTGTGAATAAATATTTAGGAAAATTATCCTTTATTTTCGTGAATGGTTTGTATTCCCTCTCCTCGGTAGATTGTTCTGCAATAGTCATTGCCACCTGTATATAGAAATAGTCATCGGTATTATATCTTGCTATAAAATCACATTCAAGATTTCCTATCTTTCCGACGCTTAGCCGGTACCCCTTGCTTTTTAAATAGCAGAATAATATATTTTCAAGTACCGGACCGTAGTTTATTCTGCCGTCCACATTCATAGAATAATATATACTCAAATCCGCAAGATAATATTTTTGCTCCGTTTTCATTGATTGTTTGGATTTTAGGTCAAACCTCGGGCATTTATATATTATCTTTGCATTTTCAAGCATTTCTATATATCTGTATACAGTACTTTCCTTAACTGCTATATTTTCGTTTTTTAAATATTCGGCTATGTTGGATACACTTATTGTTGCACCGAAATTATTTATAACAAAGGACTGCACTTTTTCAAATGCAGCACGATTTCTTATTTTTTTGTTTTTTGATATATCCTTTTCGAATATCTGATTGATAACGCTTTGTACATATAAGTTTCTGTCATCGGGTTTATCAAACTCCAAGGATTTCGGAAAACCGCCGTCTCGGATATATGTTGTAAACTCTTTCGACGCATTTTGTGATACAGGTTTTCCCATAAACTTTTTCATTTCCAGATACTCATAAAATGTTAGGGTAAACATCTCGATTTCCACATATCTTCCTGTCAGCTTAGTCATCAGCTCACCGCTTAAAAGATATGAATTTGAGCCTGTAATAAATATTGAATGACCGTCTTCTCTATAAGCATTTATGACTTCCTCAAAGCCTTTTACATTTTGTATTTCATCAATGAAAATATATTTTTTGTCGTTATCATTTATATAACCGTCAATCACAGCCTCTAATTTATCGGCGGTTTTAATATTTTTAAATCCTCTTTTATCAAGGTTAATGTTTATAATATTATTTTCCGAAACACCGGTATTAATTAAATCTTTAATAACAGAAAGCAAAAAGAAAGATTTTCCGCATCTTCTGATTCCGGTTATAACTTTTATTATGTCGGTATGGTAAAACCCGCGTATCTTATTCAAATAATCTTCTCTCATAAATATATTATCCATTACAAAACCTCCTTTTGAATATATTATACCACTTTTAAAAGAAAAATGCAAGTTAAGGGGAAAAATTATATAAAATGATTGAAAACATACCCTTAACAGCACATTAAGTTTATGAGTATAAAAATAATAAATTAAAAAAACTGCGGTAAAATACAGTTAAGCACCTCAGTTTGCTGCGAACAATACATATGATACGTGCGGATATAGAAACAACCGTCAGTCCGATTGTCGGGACGGAAAAGCAGTCGGAGGAGCTTGTACAATATCTTATGGAGGAATTTGAAAGCGACCCGTCAAAAATCTGGGAGTCGAACATATTCGGAAAATCACTGTATGAGCTTGTCAACGAAGGACTTCACAACAAGCTGTCAAGAATGCCGGAGGCATCCAGATTCAAGCTCAGAGAGACTTTGCAGCGGATCATAAACGAGGGAAGCGGTGGATTGATTTGCATAATTCTTTAATGCGATTTGCTATAGCCGCGCCGTTGATACTTATTATGCTGTCCGGTTGTACAGTACAGAAATCATATGTGCAGATTGAAAGAAAACAGTTTTCCGATGATAATATAAATGTTGAGCTTCCCAGATTTCAAAATTTTTCCGACAACGGATTTGAAAAAAGTCTGAACGATAATTATAACCGCTCGGTCGGCACATGGATTGAAAATTTTGAAAAAGAACGCTCAAAGGACGAAGAGTGCAGCTTTAGCCTTGAGCAGCAAATAATGAGGAATAAAGCTCCCGTAATAAGCGTTGTCGGGGAAGCATATGTTTATACCGGAGGTGTACATGGGGCAAAAAGCCGTATTGCTGAAAATATAGACGTCATTAAAAATGAGGATTTAAAGCTTGCCGATTTATTTGAGGATAACTCTTATGAAGAAGCTTTGAACCGGCAAATACAAAGTATTGCCGAAGCAAACCCCGACCAATATCATGACTTGTGGGAAAAACCAATGCTCTCCGGCATTAATCAGGAATTTTTTTACCTGACGGATAAGGAACTTGTGGTATTTTATCCGCCGTATGAGCTGTCGTATTATGCAAAGGGATTTGTGGAATTTCGTATTCCTTACAAAGATATTGTGAGTTATCTTAAGCAGGAATATAAGGCATTGTGAAGAATTTTTTCTATCCTCTAAAAAGGGGATGTTAAAAAACTCCGGAACGCAAGAAAAGAATAGAAAAGCATATATTACAGGAAATATAATTGTTG
>CAKSFY010000047.1 GCA_934454035.1 uncultured Clostridia bacterium
TCCGCAGACAACGCTCCTTTTTCAACCAGCCTTGCAAGAAATGTGGCTATCGTCGTTCGCTTCCAGCCATTTTCTTCAACGGCTTTCCCGATTGCCGCCGAGCCTATCGGCTCATCTGATTTCCATATAACCTTCATAATTTCGAGCTCCGCTTCACCTATATTAATATTTTTCATCAGCACACCTCCAACATATTCTACTTTTGTCGACATATATAGTCTACCACATTAGACATAGATTGTCAAGCTATTTTTAAAATTTTTAATATCAGAATTTTAAAGCAGCAAAAAAGCGAAGCTACACAGCATTATACTGTATAGCTTCGCTGAAAACATTAACATTTTTTATTTGCCGGCGGCTATAAATTTGCCATCTGCAAAATCCACACTTATATCATCACCGGATTTAATATTACCGCTGATAATTTCCTCTGAAAGCATATCCTCTATCTTGCTTTGAATAGCTCTTCTGAGCGGACGTGCTCCGTAAACAGGGTCAAATCCTTCTTTTGCAATTTCAGCTATTGCAGCGTCAGTGAATTCAGCCGTAATTTCGTTAGCAGCAAGACGCTTTTTAAGCTGATCGAGCATAAGCGCTGCAATCTCTTTAATATTATCCTCGTCCAGTCTGTGGAACACGATTATATCGTCAATTCTGTTTAAGAATTCAGGCTTAAATGCACGCTTTAATTCTTCCATAACCTTCGATTTAATCTTTTCGTACACATTTTCTTCCGCTTTCTTTTCCTCTTCTTTTGTAAAGCCGAGTTTTGAAGCGGTATTCAGAATTTCCTTTGCTCCCAGGTTAGACGTCATAATAATGATTGTGTTCCGGAAGTCAACACGTCTGCCCTGTGCATCTGTCAATATTCCGTCCTCAAGTATCTGAAGCATGATGTTGAATACATCCGGATGGGCTTTTTCTATTTCATCAAAGAGCAATACCGAATAAGGATGTTTTCTGATTTTTTCAGTCAATTGACCTCCCTCATCATATCCAACATATCCCGGAGGTGAACCGATAAATTTAGAAACGGCATGTTTTTCCATATACTCCGACATATCAATTCTTATCATAGCATCCTCCGAACCGAACATGCTCTCAGCCAATGCCTTTGAAAGCTCGGTCTTGCCGACACCGGTAGGTCCCAGGAACAGGAATGAACCGATAGGACGTTTCGGATCTTTCAGTCCTGCTCTGCCTCTGCGGATAGCTTTTGCAACCGCGTCTACAGCTTCATTCTGTCCGATTACTCTTGCATGAAGCAGCTGTTCAAGATTTTTAAGCTTTTCGCTTTCTTCCTCGGCAAGTTTTTTAACCGGGATATTTGTCCAGCCTGATATAATATCTGCAATATCATCAGCTGTTACAACCAAATCCTTTGTGTTGGTTGTCTTTTCCTTCCACTGTTCGGACTGTGATTTAACCTTTTCGCTCAATTCTTTTTCTTTATCTCTGAGCTCTGCCGCTTTTTCAAAATCCTGCGCCGTTATTGCTTCCTGCTTGCTCTTTTCGATTGATTTAAGCTTATCTTCGAGCTCTTTCAAATCCTTAGGAGCTGTAAGCGAGGAGAGTTTTTTCTTTGATGATGCTTCATCAATCAAGTCGATTGCTTTATCCGGCAAAAATCTGTCGGTGATATATCTTGCCGAAAGCTTTGCTGCGGCTGCCAAGGCTTCATCCGAAATTTTAACATTATGATGAGCTTCATATCTGTCGCGCAAGCCTTTCAAAATCTGTTCTGTTTCCTCAACTGTCGGTTCTCCGACCGTAACAGGCTGAAAACGTCTTTCCAGTGCGGCATCCTTTTCAATATACTTTCTGTACTCTGTAATTGTTGTTGCACCGATTAACTGCAGTTCACCTCTTGCAAGAGACGGCTTCAAAATATTTGATGCGTCAATTGCTCCCTCTGCCGAGCCTGCACCTACTATGGTGTGAATTTCATCAATGAACAAAACTACATTTCCGGCATTAATTACTTCTTCAACGGCTTTTTTCAGACGTTCCTCAAATTCGCCTCTGTATTTAGCTCCTGCAACCATAGAGGACAAATCAACCGTCACAAGTCTTTTATCTTTCAAAAGCTCCGGAACATCACCGGATGCAATTCTCTGTGCAAGACCTTCAACAACCGCCGTTTTGCCGACACCCGGTTCACCTATAAGACACGGGTTATTTTTTGTTCGTCTTGACAAAATCTGGATTACTCTGTCAATTTCACTGCTTCTGCCTATAACAGGGTCAAACTTGTTTTCCTTTGCCATAGCTGTCAAGTCTCTGCCAAATTTGTCAAGCGTAGGTGTAGATGTGTTTTTATTCGGCTTATGTCCCGAAACCGGCGATACACTTTCTCCGTCAATTGCCTGAACGGTGTTCCTGTAAAAATCTGTCAGATTAATTCCGAACGAAGTCAAAAGCTGAGCGCCGACTCCGTCACCGTCACGGATTATAGCCATGAGCAAATGCTCGGTTCCGATATATCCGTGATTCATTTTTTGCGCTTCCATAGCGCTGATTTCAATAATTTTCTTACTTCTCGGAGTGAGCGAAAGTTCTGTTTGCAGACTAAGCGGCATACCAGCCGGAATGCTCTCGGTCAGTTTTTCCTTAAGCTGTTCCTCAGTTATTCCGTTATCTGCAAGGACTTTGGCTGCTACTCCGCTGCCTTCTCTTGCAAGCCCCAGCAGCAAATGCTCGCTGCCTATATATCCATGTCCCAGCTCACAAGCTATATCATGTGCATGACTCAAAGCCATACGTGCTTTTTCTGTAAAATTTGAAAATAACATAAATGCCATCTCCTCTCAAATATCTTAATTTATATATTATTTCTTTAAATCTCTCGTTTTTGCATCCATATCCGAGCCGCCTGAGATAAGTGCAGGTTCGGTTTTTATCATAAGTTCAATAAGTGAAGTATTAATTTTTTTATCAATTATACCAAGCGCATTCCCGAGTATTACCGCCGAAATCAATTCTTTTGATTCCTTTGAAGAAACTTCTCTTGCATATTTCAAAATTCCGTAAGAACGCCAAGCTTTATCCTCAAGTTCTGCTTTATTTTGCTTCATTAGTTTATTTCTTGCTTCCTTTTCATAGCCCTCAATTTGCTTTGCTATATTTTCAACCTTTGCAATCAATTCTTCTTCGGTATACCCCATAGTAATCTGGTTTGAAATCTGGTATAGGTTTCCGAGTGCCTCCGAACCTTCGCCGTAAATTCCTCTTACAGCTATTCCCAAGCCGCCGGCTGAGGTAATAACCTTTGAAATATCACGCGTATAAGTCAGTGCCGGCAAATGCATCATAACAGATGCTCTTAAGCCTGTTCCGACGTTTGTCGGGCACGCCGTCAAATATCCGAAATTCTCATCAAATGCATATTCAGCATTTTCTGCAATAAGATCATCAATTTTATCTGCCGTCTCCCAAGCCTGTTTAAGCTTTAATCCCGAGAGAATAACCTGAACCCTTAAATGATCCTCTTCATTTATCATTATGCTCATTGTTCTGTCTTTATTTATAAGTGCCGCACCATATTTGCTTTGTGCCAGATCCGGACTTATAAAATGCTGCTCAATAAGTGCTTGCTTTGTAACAGGATTAGTTTTTGACAACTCATAAAATTCAAAATCATTTGCAAGTGCCGAGTTACTTTTAAAAATTGCATTTTTTACATCATCCGACACTTTTTTTGCATCTTCTGCCGAAATCATATTCGGAAAGACATATTTTTTTAAGTTTCGGGCAATCCTGACTCTTGTGCTTACCATTATATCATTATCGTTTTTTTCACTGTACCAAATCATTGATTGTCACCTCCGAGTTCTTTCAATTCCTTATGAAGCTTGGCTGCCTTTTCGTAATCCTCCTCAGAAACCGCAAGGGCAATTTCTTTTTTAAGCTCCTCATACCTTTTCTTTTTCTTCAGTTCTCCTGCACAGCCTGCCGGAATTTTACCGGTGTGTGTGCTGCTCTGGTGAATTTGACGAACCGTGTTTTCAATCGGTGTGCGAAATGTTTCATAGCAGCTGCTGCATCCGACACGCCCCGTTTTTTGCAGCCTTGAATATGTCATGCCGCATTTAGGACATGTTTTTTCCTCATAATAAACGGGAAACAAATCAAAAAAATCAGAAAATAAATCAAACATCATAAATTCCTCCTCACATAATTGACAAAATCATATTTTTAAGCATTGCCGCCCGGGCAATATTTTTATTTGCTCCTGCCGAAGCAAGACTTTTATCGGAAATACCGCTTTTGATTATAGTAAAATCACGCTCGGTAATTTTTCCTTGTCTCAAAAGGTAAATCAAAAGTGCGTTTGCGTCCGAATAATCGATTTGATTTTCAATCGAAGATAAAACACGTTCAACCGTTTTATCGGTGTTTATACGTTTTATCTTAAGGCAGCCTCCGCCGCCTCTTCTCGATTCGACAATATATCCTCTTTCGGGCGAAAATCTAGTCGATATAACGTAGTTTATTTGAGACGGTACACAGTTGAATATTGACGCAAGTTCATTTCTTCCAATCTCAACCCAACTGTCCTCGTCCTTTAAAAGCTCCGTTATAAAACTCTCTATTTTATCGGTCATACCCATTTTATTCACCCTCTTTATTTGACTTTGACTTTCTTTGACCTTTTATGGCTTTATTATAGCACCGACACTTTGATTTGTCAATGAAAAATATTAACATATTTTATGAACTTTTTATGAACGTAAAAAGCTGATTTCTTAGATTCTTTTAAAGACGTTAACTAAAGACGCAAAAAGGAACTGTATAAAAAGTCGGCAGACTTTTTATACAGTTCCTTCGCAATTTTTATTGCTATAAAATCACACATTTACGGCAGTTTTGCCAAGCTCACGGCACTGTTCAAGACCGGAATCATCGGGCATATCGTTAATTATTAAACCCTCACCTCCGATAAGGTTAGCCCCTGCATCCGTAACACGCTTTTCCCAATTACGCATCCACTCGCCGTCACCCCAGCCGTACGAGCCGAAAAGTGCCACATTCTTGCCGGAGAGCTTTGATTCAAGTTCTGTGAAGAACGGTTCAAATTCATCCTCCTCCAAAACCTCCGCACCCATTGCGGGGCAGCCTAAAATAAGAGTATCATATTCAGCGGCAGCGGCAGCCGAAATATCCGATACCGTAAAATAAGCCGTATCGGGATTTACTGATTTTGCGCCCTCCGATACTGCTCCTGCCATGGCTTCTGTATTTCCTGTACCACTCCAATAAATAATTGCTGTTTTACTCATAATGTAGAACCTCCTGAAAAAAATTTTATATAACAATTATCGGGCATACCCGATAAAATTGCCAACTGTTTTTATGATGCACAAAATATCTGTGCAAGTGTTTTACCCTGTTCTGTCATATGTCTTACAAGAGCTTTTCTGCAAGATTTAAATCTACGGAACAATTTTTCTGCTTCTTCTGCATTTTGATATACCTTCCATTCTCCGTTCAAAAGACAGCCCTCGTCACGATGATTGATAAAGCAGTATATATCATGCAGAGGATAACCTAAAAACACTCCTATTTCGTGAGGAAAGTTATCACAATCAAGTCTGCTTTTTAAAACATTCAGGTAATCCGCTGTTTCTCCTGTTTCGGGATAACCGTAACAAGACAAAAAGGCATTGTTATTATAGGTATGTAAATGCTTTTCAAGTACACTTTTACGATATACAATTACAAGTGCACGCCTTTCACATTCGCAAAGGATTTCGATATAAATATCTTTGCGGTTAAGCTGATTATTAAGTTTTTCGATGTCACTGTGCAGGTCAGGAAAACGAGATTTCTGACAAGCTGCAATATTTGCAGGTTTTATTCCTGCAAGTGCAGGCGCACAGTGATTTGCAAACAGCGTCTCCAGCATAAAGACCTCCCTCTAACATCGGTTAGTTAAAACTAACTAATGTGTAAAAAATATATTCCGCATGTAACTCTTACTGTTTTACGCAGTCGAATTTGCAACAGAGTTTATTATTCCTCTCACTTTAGTTAGTGTACACTAACTATGTATATTACTTTATCACAAATTATTGTATTTGTCAATATATTTTTACAATTTTTATATCTGTCTATTTTATTGTAATTAGTAAAAGACAGTCCCGTATAAAACGAGACCGCCCTTAACTGATTCATATTTGCTTGTTTTTCTTCTTTTTAAAACATGAGGAATTTACTAGACCCTTTAATTTCTGCGTTTTCAGTTAAAAATCTATATCCTCGGTTCCGTCAAACTCTGTTTTAGCATCGGATTTCGTAAGTTTTTGTCCGTTTACAAAAATGTTTGATATTTCTATATCGTGATATTTGACATCGCAAAAAGATTTGACCCTAATCGGAATAATAGGCTTTCCGTTCTCAAGCGGCATTCCATTGTCATAATATACATTAATATTATTAATTTTTACATTCCGAATCATTCTCGGAGTCAGTCCGCTCATATTAACCTCTGTCATTTCCGGCATTCCCCACAGCTTGCGATTTTCCGGACTGCGATAAAGAAAATTCATTATTGACACAAGCGCCGGAATTGCAATCGTATCTTTTTTTACATATGTCATTTCGTCTGTTCCCTGGTACTGATCCTGAGTGTCAAAGCTATTGTATTCAACATTTATATTTTCAAATGTCACATCCGATATTTCGGCACAATCTCCGTTTGCAATATCAAGCGCCACACCGCCGGCTCTTAATAAATCACAGTTTTTAAAACTTATATTTTTATATTCGCGGCAGGTGGTTTCTATACCGACTTCGCAGCATTTACCCCAATCGCACCACATTGTACAGCCGTCAATGTGAATATTTTCATTATTGATATGATTGTATCTGTCAATCCCCTTAATTGTTATCGTATCGTCAAACGAATGAATAAAAGAATTATTTATGAAAATATTCCGACAGTTCACAATATCGATTCCGTCGGTATTATAACGCCATTGACCGAATATTTTTATATCATTTACAACGACATTTTCGCAAGCAAACAGATTCAGACACCAAATGGCGGAATTTTTCATTCCGATACCTTCGATTTTTACGTTGCTGCATTCGTAAAATTTTAAATTGCCGTTTGTATACGCCTCATAACAATGCTTGTTTGTTCTTTCTTCGTTTCCGTCATCCAAAACTCCGTTGCCGAAAATATGAATATTATCCGCATTTTCCGCATAAATGCAGCCCATAACAAGTGCGTCTTTGTCGATATAAACACTTTCATTGCTTTTTAAAGTAATTTTTCCCGGGAAGTGAATACCTGACCCGAAATAATATGTTACTTCATTTTCCGCAGGTGCACTTATCGGCTTACTGTTAAATATGTAAAGTAAGTGATGATAGCTGCCGCATTCAAGTACAAATTTACCGTTTTCCTTAAGCCTGAATTTGATTTTTCCGTCATCTGCGGTATGTGATATTCCCTTCGAAAAAGGTTTTATTAAAACATTATCATATTTAAGATTTGAGATAACCTCTATTTCTATTTCCTCATCGCTTACAATATTTACATAAGATACGAGCTCGGTCTGGTCAATCTGTCTTTGAAAACCTGTCCATACTCTGTTAAAAGGATATGCCGAAATACGGCAGGTGTACACCGGAATTTCTTCTCCGTTTACAAATACTCTGTAATCCTCCGAAATCGGTTCCTCATATTTAAAATATGATTTTGTATAATGATGTTCAAATTTTGAATAACTGTACATAATTCATTCCTCCTTCGTATATAATAACACAATTTTATATATATTTCTATTGACTTTTAGACAAAAAATGTTGTATAATCGTCATATAGGATGTGACGAAAATGAATGATAAAATTTTCACTTTAAATGCAACATCACCGATTGATTTTTTTATTCAATATTCGGCTCTTACCCCGCAAACCCATGTTATCGGAATAGATGCACATATGCATGACAAATGTGAAATATATATAAATCTCACATGAGATATTTCATTTATGGTAGAGGGAAATATTTATCAGGTCAAACGCGGCAGCGCAATAATTACCAAGCCGGGTGAGTGGCATCACTGCATATATAACAGCGAAGATGAACATAAGCTGTTCTGGATATTGTTTTCTCCTGAGGGCAATGAGAGATTGTTTACTAAATTTTTAGAACGAAAAAGCGGAGAAAACAATCTTATCTGCCTGAGTGAAAAAAACAGCGAAGCTCTGATAGAAATATGCCGCAAATTGCTTCATAGCCCTCTTTCCGAAGTAAAAAAATACATGCTCTTTTTTGAATTGATAAGCTATATAGAGGACGCAAGCGACACTGCCCCAACAGGCAACATTCCATGCGATGTAAAAGACGCAATTTCATTTATCAATAATAATATTTCCTCCAAAATAACCATCAACCAGCTTGCCGCACATTCGCTTGTGAGTATAAAAACCCTTGAAAGACATTTTATACAATATTTGAAAATGTCTCCTGCCGATTATACCAGGTACAAAAAACTTATAACAAGTGCGGAAATGCTTCAAAGCGGAAAAAGTGTTACTGAATCAGCAATGGACTGCGGATTTTGCGATACTTCCAATTTTATATGTAATTTCAAAAAATATTTTAAAATGACCCCTCTTGAATACAAAAAGAAAATATCGGATGGCTGACCATCCGATATTTTCAGTTAAAAATTCCTGTCCTGTCCAAAATAACAAATATCCTGAGCATTTCATATGTCAGACTAAGTCTGCCCCCGTCCTGACCTTTTAAAAAGCCTTTATCAACCATTGTCTGTATTGTCGGTCTTGCCCATTCCGGCATATTTTCGTCAATATAATCATAAATCATAGGATTCTCAAGTTTATTGACTCTGTCGGCAAGTCTGTCAATCACTTCTTTATAATAATCAAATTCTTTTCTTTCTTCTTCATTCATACCGCCTTCACTCCAATCCTCCGACACTTCAAAATGCGTTATATCTTTATTTTTCCAGTTTCCTCCCCATATAATACCGAGAGATTCTGCCACTTTTCCGCACTCATAGAAAAATCCCGTATCGGAATACTCTTTCCCCTTTATATCCTGACATATATCCCATGCACGTCTTGCAGTATGGCGGCTGTTTTTTGTCCAAGTTACAATATTACCGGGTTCACTTCTTCCCTGCTCATACAGTTTATCCTGCCTTTCCTGAGTTCTGTAGGTCTCGGTAATTCTGACCTTTAGGTCTTTTTCTTTACATTTTTTAAGAAAAAGCCTGCACGCCGCCTGCGCGTTCGGCAAAAGAGAGGATATATCCTTTATTATCTCACTCATAAAAAAGTTCACCTCCCATACCAGAATATGCATAACCAATAAAAAAAGTGAGAGCACAAAGCCCTCACATTTTTACGGTCGTTCAAGCGATATGTTACCTATTCTGCAAGCCCTGAATTCATCTATTACCAAATTTGCGGCTCTTTCTGAGTCAATCTCGCCGCCCGAGATTATACAGCCCCGTTTTCTGCCGATTTTGTCCAAAATTTCATACCCTTCATCTTTTTCCGAAAAATCTATTTTATATCTTTGTTTAAGCAAATCCGGATAAAAAATTTTCAGATAATCCAAAAGCGAATAGGATAAAAGCTCAATATTCATTATTTCATCCTTTATTGCTCCGGTAAAAGCAAGATTTTCTGCAACATTTTTATCCTCTATTTTCGGCGGTAATATACCCGGAGTGTCTAAAAGTTCAATTTCATTCTTCAGCCTAAGCCATTGCTTGCCTCTTGTTACACCCGGTCTGTCACCCGTTTTGGCGCTTGCCTTTCCGACAAGACGATTCACCAGTGTTGATTTTCCTGCATTCGGTATGCCGACCATCATGATTTTTACTGTTCTCGTTAATCCTTTTGCCTTTTCGCGCTCTATCCTTTCACTTATGAGCTCGCGTGCGGCAGAAGATATGTTTGATATGCCCATTCCGGTTGTGCAGCTTATGGGAATTACCTTTACTCCCTTTGATTTATACCAATCCAGCCAAAGTTTTGTAACATTTTTATCTGCCAAATCGCTTTTGTTAAGCACAATCAATCTCGGTTTTTTCCCGAGGATATCGTCAAAGCTCGGATTTCTTGACGAATATGGAATCCTGGCATCGGTAATCTCAACAACAACATCAACAAGCTTTAAGTTACTTTCAATAAGTCTCCTGGTTTTTGCCATATGTCCCGGATACCAGTTAATATTATCATTGTTCAATTCTTCTCATTCCTTTATTAATAATATATGCATTTTTCTATCCCCGGCAAAAGCGAGTAGACCGATTTGCCTGCCAGCAGATCAAAGTATTCTTTAAATTGAATTGTCTTATTCCAGCGTTCGACAGTAAACGGAAATGCTCCGTATCTCCTGGTTGTATCAACAAATCGCTTTTCCAAAATACAGAATCCGTCTGCACCGGCAAGCGAGTCGCACAGTATTATAAGCTTGTCATAATCGTTATATTCTATCATATTCAAATAATTGTCTATAAAACAATACCGCTCTTTGCTTATATCCTTTTTCCCGATATCGGCTTCAATATCCTGTGTCGGAAAGGAATGTGTCAGACAAATCCGTGCCGCTTCATTCCATCCGTTTTGCATGCAGTAATCATACCCGTCAATAATATGCCGCATTGAAGTTACGCCGTACCTCCTGCCGATATCATGCAAAAGTCCGCACACATACGCTTTTTCACTATCAAGTCCGCAGCATGTATCAGCAATAAACTCCGCAGCCTGCGCAACATTATATGAATGTTTTGTCCATGCTCCGGGATTCATACTGCCTGCAAGCTCTAATTCCCGAATTGCCCTGTCTCTGTCCGGAAACATATGCCCACCTCACTTTATATTTTATCTGTTTTTATAAAAAGCGAGATATGATTTATATGCCATATAAATATCTCCTTTTGCGGTTATTTCAAAAGGTGAATGCATACTGAGAACCGGTACTCCGCAGTCTATAACATCCATATTAAGATTTGCGATATACATAGCAATTGTTCCGCCGCCGCCTTGGTCAACCTTTCCCAGCTCACATGTTTGCCAGATAACATTTTCTTTGTCAAAAATTCTTGTAACCTCCGATACAAATTCAGCGGATGCATCGCTTGCGCCGGATTTTCCTCTTGAACCGGTATATTTCATCAAAACCATTCCGCGTCCGGCAAAAGCAGAGTTTTGTTTTTCCGAAACTTGTTCATAGTTCGGATCAACGGCAGCTCCGACATCCGAAGAAAGACACGCTGAATTTCTGATTACCCGATTGAGTGCCGTAACAGTGCAGCTGCCGCTTTCCTTTTCAAGCATCTCCGCTACTGTCATCTCAAAAAATGACGAAAGCATACCGGTATTGCCGACAGAACCGATTTCCTCTTTGTCAACAAGCAGGCAAACAGCGGTTTTTTTCGGAGTTTTTGTATTCAATATGCTCTCAAGTGCCGTAAATGCACAAACTCTGTCATCCTGTCCGTATGCGCCGACAAAGCTCTCGTCAAAGCCTACATTACGTGCTTTAAATGCAGGAACAGCCTCAAGCTCGGCTGACAAAAAGTCTTTTTCCGAAATTCCGTAAACTGTATTTAAAATGCTTAGAATTTTCATTTTTACTTTGTCGGAAACATCGTCCGAAACCGGAATTCCGCCCACTAGAATGTTAAGCGCCTCTCCGTCTATTCCCTCCGAAAGCTTTTTTGACATCTGATCCTTTGCCAAATGCGGCAGCAAATCCGTTACACAAAATACGGGGTCGAAATCCTTTTCGCCTATTGTAATTTCCTTTTTTTCTCCGTCTCTTGTCATCACTACACCGTGAAGTGAAAGCGGAATTGCAGTCCACTGATATTTTTTTATTCCGCCGTAATAATGTGTTTTAAACAGCGCCTGTCCGCAATTTTCATACAAAGGATTTTGTTTTAAATCAAGGCGCGGCGAATCAATATGAGCGCCGACTATATTTAATCCGCTCTCCATATTCTCCTCACCGATTACGGCAAGCAGTATATTTTTTTCGCGGTTGATTGCATATACTCTGTCACCGGGCTTTAATTCCTTATGTTCTTCAAGTCTCGAAAAGCCGTTTTCCAAAGCAGCTTTTTCAGCTTCTTTAACGCATTCTCTTTCGGTTTTGCCCAAATCAAGAAAGACTTTGTATCTTTCACACAAATCAATCATTTCCTTAGTTTGTTCGGAATTTAATTCATCATAAACACACTTGGTCTTATAAGTCATTTTTTTGTAAAATTCTTTATCGGTCATTTTTTGTCATTCCTTTCACAAATATGTATATAGTATATCACAAACTCACGGATTAAGTCTACGATTTTTACAAATTTTTTATTTTTTTGTTGATATAGACCAATTAATGTGGTATAATAAATCTGTTATGAAGATTTTATATAAAAATAACAATTTAACAATTACGGATGTAACTGATTTTAAATTATCCGATATATTCGACTGCGGTCAATGCTTCAGATGGAACAAACAAGAGGACGGAAGCTATACCGGTATTGCAGGCGGAAAAGCATTAAAAATCGCCCAGACAGACTCTGAAATTACCTTATATGATACCTCGGAGGAGGATTTTAAAAATTTTTGGTATGATTATTTTGATTTGGGAAGAAATTATTCCGATGTTAGAAGTTCGTTAAAAAGCGACAGTACACTAAAAAATGCATTTGATTACGGCTCGGGCATACGGATTCTTCACCAGCAGTTATGGGAATGTATTGTTTCTTTTATTATATCCGCTTCAAACAATATACCGAGAATAAAAAAAATAGTCGAGCTTTTTTGCCGTAATTTCGGTGAAGCGACAGAATATATGGGAAATGTATACTATTCATTTCCGACTCCCGAAAAAACCGCTTCTCTTTCTTTGGAGGATTTGCAGATAATAAGGGCAGGCTTTCGGGATAAATATATTTTGGATGCCGCAAAAAAGTTTATATCCGATAATGACTTTAAAAAGATTTCCGAAATGTCGTCGTCAGACGCAAAAAAAGTCTTAATGCATATAAACGGTGTCGGAAACAAGGTTGCTGATTGCGTGCTTTTGTTCGGGCTCGGGAAATACGACTGCTTTCCCGTTGATGTATGGATGAAAAGGATAATGGAATATTGTTATTTTGAAGGTAATCCGCAAAGCATAAAAACCATTTCGGATTATGCTGCCGAGCACTTTGGCGAACTCGGAGGGTTTGCCCAGCAATATTTGTTCTTTTACGCAAGAGAGAATAAAATAGGTACATAAACGGAGTAGAAAAATGATAGATAATCTTAATCAATCGATTGCATACATATGTCCGGATTGTTCGGCGATTTCCGAACAAAGGCTTAATATTTTTGATTTTTCCGGCGGTTCGTTTACAATAAAATGCACAGATAAAAAATGCCGCAAGGATATCGGCAGTATTTCATGTTATCATGATAAGTACAGAATTTCGATGTCTTGTGCTTTTTGTGATGAAGATCATGAATTTATCATCAGCAAATCAAGCTTTTGGAACAGAGACTTTTTTGCATTTAAGTGTCCGAACACAAATTTTGACTTATTTTTTCTCGGGGATTCGGACAAAATACAAAAAGCAATCAAAAAGCAGGAAGAAGATTTCGCCGAAATGGAAGAGGATTTTCCCGAAGATATATCGCTTATTTACGATATTCTGCTCAGACTGCAACAGCTCAGTGACAGCGGTTCAATAATATGCTCATGCGGAAACAAGGATATACTTCCCCTGCCGTGTGAGAACGGCATGATGTTGGTTTGCAACAAATGCGGTGCAAAAAAAATAATTCCGGCAACAGAAGATGAATTGGATGTTTTGATGGACACCGAATTTATAGAATTAAAAAAATAGTTTAATATATGGCTTTTGCCAATAATTAATAAACCGGGGTAACCCGAACAAAATTTACAAAAGGAGGAAATTAACTATGTTAGTTTCAGCAACAGAAATGTTAAAAAAGGCAGTGGCAGGAAAATATGCCGTTGGTCAGTTCAACATCAATAATCTTGAATGGACGAAATCCATTCTTCAAACAGCTCAGGAAAATAATTCTCCCGTGATCCTCGGAGTTTCCGAAGGCGCAGGAAAATATATGACAGGATTTAAGACTGTTTCCGCAATGGTTAAAGCAATGATTGAGGAAATGAATATCACAGTTCCGGTTGCACTTCATTTGGACCATGGAACATACGAGGGATGCTACAAATGTATCGAAGCAGGTTTTTCATCAATCATGTTCGACGGCTCGCATTATCCCATTGAAGAAAATATTGCAAAGACAAGCGAACTTGTTAAAGTTTGCCACGAAAAGGGAATTTCTCTTGAAGCAGAAGTAGGCTCAATCGGCGGCGAAGAAGACGGTGTAATCGGAGCAGGAGAAATTGCCGATCCTAACGAATGTAAAGCAATAGCAGACCTCGGTGTTGACTTCTTGGCAGCAGGTATCGGAAATATTCACGGAAAATATCCCGCAAACTGGAAAGGGCTTGATTTTGACGCACTTGCAAAAACAAAGGCTCTTATCGGCGATCTTCCGCTCGTGCTCCACGGCGGTACGGGAATTCCTGCAGACATGATTAAAAAAGCAATTTCTCTCGGAGTTGCAAAAATCAATGTAAATACAGAATGCCAGCTCTATTTCCAGGAAGCAACACGTAAATATATAGAAGAAGGCAAAGACCTTGTAGGCAAAGGATTCGACCCGAGAAAACTTTTAGCCCCCGGTACTGAAGCTATTAAAACAATCGTAAAAGAAAAGATGGAGCTCTTCGGTTCTGTAAACAAGGCATAATAATCAGCTGAAAGTTTTTATAATATTAAACTAAAAAGTGTGCTGCGTCAAAATGAATTATCGCAGCACACTTTTTTAAAATCATGTACAATGTCTGAAATTTTTATCCGTACACAGTCTTGCCGCAACCAATCCCATAGGCAGAGCAATGACTATAAGAATTGCTTTCGTAAGCCAAAGAGCACCGTTGCTCACATCACTGAGTCCCATATGGTAAATTCCCCTGTACATATAAAGTCCGGGAACCATAATAACAATCGCAGGCAC
>CAKSFY010000048.1 GCA_934454035.1 uncultured Clostridia bacterium
ATATGCCCTCCTTGCCTAAAGGAGGGGGGACCATCCGTCAGGATGGTGGGAGGATTCAATAAAGGGAGGGGGCCGCATAAGCGGTGGAGGGATTTGTATACCGAAACTAAAAAAGTCGTTTAACCGGCTGTGCAATATTATTTACTTATTTACAAGGAGGAGATATATAATGTTTGACTACAGAGAATTTTTAATGAGAGGTTTCAAAAACGCAATCGGCAAAATGGCTGATTATCAAGTCATTTTCAGTGCAAGCGGATACTATGAAAAAGGCGTGCTCACCGAGGAAGATCTCGCCGTGATTCAAGAGCTTATCAACGCAAAAAACGCGATAGAAGCCGAAGAAGAATATCCGGGCGGTGACGTGACAGCGTGACGAATGTAACACAAGTCTGCCGCGACATTTCGGAGCTTACTCCGAGTGCACAGACCGCGTGCAGAAATTTTTTAAACCAATGCAGGCAAAGCGGACTTAAAGTCCGCATAACCGAAACCTACAGATCTCAGGAAAGACAGGATTATCTGTACGAACAAGGAAGAACAAGGAGCGGTAAAATAGTCACATGGACGCACCGCAGCCGCCATACAAGCCGCCGCGCATGGGATATATGCAAAGATGTTAAGGGAGAGGAATATACCGACAGTAATTTTTTTGCCATGTGCGGCGAGATTGCAAAAAAGCTCGGCATTACCTGGGGCGGAACCTGGAAACAGGCGGACACACCGCATTTTGAAATTCCCGAAAACCGTGAACCGAAAAAGGAGGACGATACTATAGACACCGAAAAATTCAAGGAAGAGCTTGACTCAATAAAAAACACTCTTGACAAGCTCGGCGACCGCATAACAAATCTTGAAAACCCCATGATATATAACTATATCGACGGCAATATGCCGGCATGGGCAAGAGAAACGGTCGCAAAGCTAGAGAGCAAAGGAATTATCCGTGGAGATGAAAACGGTCTCGGATTAAACTATGATACGCTCAGGCTGCTGGCAATACTTGACCGCGGCAGAGTTTTCGATAAGGTGATTTAAAAAAAAGCCCGGAATTAAAAAAAGACATATATAGCATAACTGTATTTATTATATAAAAATATCCCATTATCATAAAATGTCTTTGCTGCGCTCTCACCAAACCACTCGGAGTACACGCGTACGCCGTCGGGTTTGGTGAGAGCGTTCCGGAGCTTTTTTTCTTATCACCTAAAAAAGTCCGGTACACCCTTTATGCATCGCCTTATCGCGCAGCGGTACGGCGCAATTCGAATGATTTTTTCATCACAGCATAAATTATACCCGAAAGCGCAATGAAAAAAACCGACATGACGGTAATAATTACAAACAGTGAATTCATGGCAAATGCTCCGCCCGTTTCTATCGAAAGCGGCGCAAAAACATTTTTTTCAACCGGGTATATTTTCAGAATAAGCATTGTCAAAAGCGCCGCAATTCCTCCCTGCATGCACTTGCCGAGGATATACGGCTTCAGGCTGAGTCCGTATTTCGATACAACCCCGAGCACCTGAACGTGGACGCTTGCTCCGGCAAAACCGACAATCGCCGCAGACAAGATTATTTTTGAAAAAAGCGGCATTTGTGAATATGCAATCATGTTGACACCCGTCACAAATTCCAAAAATCCGACAGTATATATTTTCAAGGTATCATCTATCGGAAAAAGGTCAAAAAGCACATTTGACACCACCGAGAAAAAAACAACCGCACCGCAGACGGTCAATATGCTCTGTATGGAATTTGCCAGAACGTTTGAAAATATCTCGCCTATACTCTTATCCTCCGTGCCGACCGCTGCGGCAGGAGCGCAGAAGTTATCCGCCTTGTAGAATCTGAACAGCATGCCGACCAGAACAGCGGACAAAATATGTGACGTATAAAGAATTGCGCCGATTTTCGGATTTTGATAAAGCGACACCCCGACCGCTCCGAGAATAAACAGCGGTCCCGAATTATTGCAGAAAGCAAGCATGCGCTCCGCCTCGCTTTTTGAAAGATACATCTTTTCGTAAAGCTGGCAGGCAGTAACCGCTCCGAGCGGATATCCGCTTATAATCCCCAGAACAAACGCCGCCGCTCCCGAACCGTTTACATTAAAAAGCGGCTTCATGACCGGCTGCATCAGCTTTGCCGGGATCTCGCAAAACCCGGAATAAATCAAAAGTCCCGAACAAATAAAAAAAGGAAACAATGACGGCACGATTATCTCACTGCACATATTGAGTCCGTTTCTTGCGTATTTTATTGAATCCTGCGGATTTATTATCAAAAGTACGGTAATGAAAATCAAAAAGACATAAAGAAGCTTCTTTTTCATGCCGATACCCCTTTCTTTCTAAAATGTTTATGCCGCAGGGACGGGTTTTATGTATGTACCCTGCATAAATAATAAAACCAAACGGCTTTGTTTGGTTCTATTACTTATGCATACATCTTTCGGAGTTCTTCATATATCATCTGTTTGCTGAAACCGTTCCGGAAGCGGAGCTTCGGATATAATTTTTGTGATATCTTTTACCGTGCAAAGATTGTGGAAATACTTTTTTCCTATTTTGTTACCGTTGCACAGCAAATAAGAATTTCGGGAATGTTCAATCATATGCTTGCGCACGCAGTTTTCGGAGTCGGATATATCTGTAATATAGCCATTATCAGACAACCCCCTGCACGAAAAAAATACTGCATTGGCATTAAAGGTTTCAATTGTTTTATAAGCAGCCTCGCCGACAAGCGAATGGCACGACGGCAACAGCTCTCCTCCCGTGCTTATGGCTTTTATACCGTATTCGCCCAATTTTACCAATGCTTTTGTTCCGCTGGTTATTACCGTTAAATGATTTTTTACCGTAAGAAAAGGAACAAGATTGAATGCACTTGACGAGGCGTCCAGAAATATTACATCGTAATCGTTTATATAGCTCATTGCTTTTTTTGCCATTTCGACTTTTGCTTCGCTATACTCCAGCTCACGTATAACAAAAGGAATTTTTAACATCGAAATACTGTTCTCTTCAATTATTGCCCCTCCGTGAACTCTTTTTATCAGCTGCTGGTTTTCGAGCCGTGTAAGGTCGCGTCTGACAGATGATTCGCTGGCAAAAAGAAGTTCAGATAGTTCCGCAACGGATATTTTCTTTTTTGCAAGCAGTATTTTCAATATTTCTTTCTCACGTTCTTTGCTCATATAATCTTCATACTTCCTTTCAAACAATCAAAAATATGCGTTTTCATTCATTATTTGCGGTAAATATTGACTTAATGCGCAATATATATTATTGTATACTTAAAGCAGAAATTTGTCAATACAGTTGAAGGTGATTATTTTGAAAAATATTAAAGATATCAAATTGCAGGCACACATGGGTGTGGCGAGCGAGTGCCCGGCAAATACAATGCCTGCGTTTCGTTGTGCGGCAATGCAGGCATATGATGTTATAGAGCTGGATTTGCAGTTTACAAAGGATAAAAAAATTGTAGTGCTTCATGATAACCATATAAACCGTACGGCGCGAAACAATGACGGGTCATTAATACAAGAACAAATCAGCATAAGCGATATAACCTATGAGGAGGTTCTTAAATATGATTTCGGGGTCGGCTTCTCGAACAAATACAAGGGAACGGAAATACCGCTGTTTGAAGATGTGTTAAAAATGGCGGCAGACTCAAACATACATCTGAAGATTGACAATAAAATCCGTTTTTTTGACGGGGAAATGCTTTGCCGGTTCTTTGACCAAATCAAAGGATTCGCAAAGTATGTATCCATAACATCGGATAATATCGAATTCACAAAAAGATGTATGAAAGAAATCCCCGAAATTGCAATTGACTATGACGGCGAGGTTACAGAAGATACATTAAAGCTTTTGTCGGTTATTGTGCCGCAGGAGCAGCTGACAGTATGGTTACCGTATAAATGTAAATATACGCATTGGGTAAAAATACCTTTTGCCGACAAAAACTCGGCTGAGCTTGTTAAACGTTACGCAAAATTAGGCATATGGTTAATCAGTGATTACAAAGACTTTTATGATGCAGCAGAACGGTTTCAGCCCGATATTGTCGAAACAGACGGAACAATCAAGCCGATAATTAATGTAAATTCCCGATTTGATATGCATACGCATTCAAAAGCGTCGCATGATTCGCAGTGTGATATATCGGATATGCAAAAAGCGATACAGAAAAACGGTTTGGCAGGATTTGCCGTGACCGACCACTGTGATATAGAATATTACAAAACACAGAATATCCGCGAAATTCTTTTGCAGTCCACTGCAGACGCTGCGGCTGCCGATAAAAGCGGAAAAACACAGGTTCTTTGCGGTGTTGAAATCGGAGAAGGGTTCTGGTATCCATACGAGGAAAGCAAAATTATTAACGAATTTGATTTTGATGTTATAGTCGGCTCGGTTCATGCAGTAAGGTTCGAAAATTACAGTATGCCTTATTCACAAATTGACTTTTCAAAAATGGACCGTGAAACGGTTTCAGCCTATATGGACAGCTATTTTGACGATATGCTCTGTATGATTAATCATTGCGACATCGACGTGCTTGCACATCTGGCGTGTCCGCTCAGGTACATAAACGGAAAATACGGTCTTAATATAACACTCGACAGATACATGAATAAAATTGAAAGTATTTTGAAAAGTATTATTGAACGGGGAATTGCGCTTGAGATAAACACCTCTTGTGTATATGACGGAAGCGGATACTGCGAATTTATGCCGAATGCCGGCATACTAAAGATGTACAGAGATATGGGCGGGTATCTGATAACAACAGGTTCGGACGCGCATACTGCTCAAAATGCGGCAAACAGGTTTGATGAACTATATTCGCTTTTGAAAGAATCGGGTTTTAAAAATACATATTATTTTAAGAACAGGTATGCAATACAATGCGCAATAAAATAAAGAGGAGAGATTAAAATGAAAGCTGCGGTATTTTACGGAAAACACAATTTAAAAATTGAGGATATTGATATCCCGAAAGCAAAGGCGGACGAAGTTGTTGTTAAGGTGATGGCGTGCGGTATATGCGGCACGGATATTCATATCTATGAAGGTGACGAAGGAGCGGCGGCAACTCCTCCGGGCACTGTTTTGGGGCACGAATTTGCCGGAATTGTAACAGAAACCGGAAGTAATGTAAAAGACATAAACATCGGAGACCGTGTATGTATAGATCCGAACAAACTGTGCGGCAATTGTTATTATTGCAGGAATGCAATCGGACATTTTTGCGAAAATATAACAGGTATAGGAACAACAGTTAACGGCGGATTTGAACAATATTGTGCAGTACCCCGAAGTCAGGTCTGTAAAATACCGGATACAACATCATTTGAAGCGGCAGCAATGACCGAGCCGGTTTCCTGCTGCATGCACGGCATTGATTTGTGCGATATAAAAACAGACGACAAAGTTGCGGTAATAGGCTGCGGTATGATAGGTCTTATAATGATTCAACTTGCAAAAAGGGCAGGCGCAGCAAAGATTATTGCGATTGAACCCGACAAGAAAAAGCGCTCCGCCGCAAAAGAACTCGGCGCGCAAATTGTAATAAATCCTATTGAAGAAAACGCGCAAAAGGTGCTTATTGAAAATGGCATAAACCGCGTGACAAAGGTAATAGAATGCGTCGGCAAAACACAAACAATGGAACAGGCAATAAGCCTTGCCGGGAAAAAATCAATTGTTATGTTTTTCGGTCTTACCGCGCCCGATGATACAATAAGCATAAAGCCGTTTGAATTATTCAAAAAAGAAATTGAAATCAAATCATCATATATAAATCCGTACACACAGGAGCGTGCTTTAGAGATGATAGGCGATAAAAGAATAGATGTGGAGTCCATGATATATGAAATTGCCGGGCTTGAGTGTCTGCCGGAAATTTTGGCTGATAATAATTTAAGGCGAAAGGGCAAATTTATAATTGCGCCCAATAAATAAAGCAAGCCGAAAAAAGCTTGCAGAAAAAATAATAATTAAATTCGGATATTAAAAAGGGGATGTTAAAAAACTCCGGAACGCAAGAAAAGAATAGAAAAGCATATATTACAGGAAATATAATTGTTGTAATCCAGTCTTTTTTAGGTAAAAAAATCAATATAATTGATTTTTTGAGAATTATTCCTTTTCTTGCTATTAACAAACTTCGCCGCTCGGTGTACGCAAGTACACTGTCGGGTATCCCAAAGCTAAAGCTTTGGCTCAGTTTATTAATTCCAAAGCTTTTTTCCTATCCCCTCAAAAAAGAGGCCGTTTAAAAAGCCGGTTGACTTTTTAAACAGCCCCTTTTTTTCCGCATTATACCAAGAATTTTATGGCGATTGGGGGCGCCAAAACAACTGCATTAATCTTTTTACGGATGACAAATATAATGCGGAAGCGAATATATGCGCATTTTAATTAAATAAAAAATGCGCCGACCGAAGCAGCGCATAAAAAATGCACAGCCCCGATTTGTCGCCAAACAAAATTAAAACATATAAGCACTAATCTATATATGTAATTCGAGCTCTGCATTTTTTTCTTAAAGAAAAAATGCATAATATAGATTAATGTGATACTAATCCGTGTTCAATTTTGCTTGGCATAATTATTTTATCACACATTTTCCGATTTGTAAAGATTTTTTGTAAAATCTGCTAATTAAAAAAATGCGCCAACCGAAGCCGACGCACAAAAAACGCAAACTCCGGTAGTCGCCAAACTAACTTTGTCCGCAAAATTATACGCTAAGAACATAGAATTTGCGTTTTTAAACAAAATTCCATTCTTAGTTATATCTTTTTCCGGAAAAACAATATTTTATACAAAGTCAATTTGGCAACTATTATTTTATCATAAAATTATTTGTTTGTAAAGATGTTTTTTAATTTTGTGGTTTGAAGGACGGGAATGTGAATCCCCCCGTCAGCAGCTCTGCTGCTGACACCCCCCTTTAGGCAAGGGGGGCGAATACGGACTCCCGATTAGCCCTCCGTTTTGCCTCCCGATATGCCCTCCGATTTGCCTCCCTTGCCTAAAGGGAGGGGGACCACCGAAGGTGGTGGAGGGATTCAATAAATTTGCATGATTTATTCATACTTTTTAACAAGATGATAACAACATTTCAAAAAAAATTTTATTTGTAAATATCTTTTTAAAAATTTGCAGAAAATAAAAACGCAAACCGATTTAAAAACAATTATTTTGTAAATCAAAGAAAGGACTATGAAAAAATGAAAAAAGAAGATTACAAAAAAAGACCTCCAAAAGATGACGTCATTTTTGATTTGGATATCAACAATTCCGCCAGTGCATATGAATTTACCGGAATGATCCCTACTCCGCCGCAGTCGGACAGCGAGCGTGAAAGTTACATGGATATTCAGGATTATTCGCCGGAAACGGTGGATATTTTCAGTCAAAAAACAAATAAAATTTAAGTAAAAATCTATTCGGCAGAAGCTAACATCTGCCGAATTTTTTTACCGCTTGCGGCATAGTTATATTTAAGAGGAGGATATGCTATGGACTATATAATAAAAGATAAAAATTACCGTTTTTATTACAAACGCGGCGACGGACTGTTAATGCAAAAAGGCTCAGCTCTGCCCGAAAGACTTAATCCGAAATCCACGGAAAATTTTTGCGTGTATGAACAAAACGGAGTAATACATATAATATGTGTATCGGAGGAAAATGAGCTTTTATATACTATTTTAAACGAAAACAAGCGCAACGACTGCGTCCTTTGCCGTCTGGGCGAACAATTCGCCGTAAAAAAAATCACCGCCGCTCCGTCGGGCGGAAGAATGAATCTGATATATTCGGCGGAATACAACGGTGAAAATCTGCTTGTATACTGCGTGCTCGGAAACAATGCCAAACCGTCGGTAATCGACAAGCTGAAAAGCGGATATTTTTTTGTATTTGCCTCGTGCGTTTATTATACCAACGCTGCCGGAATTATGGGGTATCAGGAATTTTCGGACGGGAAACCCGACCGTTTTATAAGAACGGAGGACGGTGCGGAGGACGTATATCTGTGCGAAAGAGACGGAAAAAGCTATGTTGTTTTCAGAAAATCAAATACAATTTTCGTAAACTATATGCCGATAACGGACGATGTTGACGTATCCCACCCAATTCTCGCGCTGCGCGGCACAAAGCTTGAATTAATGTGGAAAAGCGGAGCAATCGTAAAATACACTGACCTTGAAAACCCAAAACATATTAACCGTCTGATAAGTACCGGCGAGCAGCCGCTTATCTGCATTTTTGAAAAGGACGGAATATTTTATAATTACCGAAGCGGCGAGACAACATTTGAACCCGGCGAAAAGGAACGGTTGCTTGCATCTGTTGCGGAAATGAAACAAAAAATAAGCCTTGCGGAGGACAGAATCAGAAAATTATCGGAATAATCATTGACCAAATCCGCATGATGTGATAAAATAAAATTAAAGTATACTTTTGGAGTTTTAATTATGATTAAGCAAGCACAAAAGGAAGATACTGAACAAATAAAAAGACTTTGGAGAAAGACATTTACAGACAGCGAAGAAAAAATCAACATCTTTCTTAAAAATTATTTAGACAATATTCTCGTTTTAAAAATTGACAGAAAAATAGCCGGTATGGTAAGCGTACTTCCGCTTTTATCGCATGGGCAAAACGGCGGATATATTTATGCCGAAGCAGCGGAGGACAAGGAGCTTTATCCGCGTCTTTCGGAGTATGCATATAAGCATATCAGGGCAAACGGCGGCTGCTTTGCGGTAGCTGCGCCAAAGAGCGCGGAGGATCGCGATTTGTATAAGAGCCTTAAATATTCGGAGCTCTATGCTGCCGGCACTTTTGAATACGATAATGTCGGTTTTCCCGGCAAAGATACAGAAATCGGAAAAATCCCTCCCGAAAAGCTTTTTGAAAAAAGACATGAATTTTTTGAGGGCAGAAACTTTATCGAGTGGGATTTGAAAGAGATTGAATACGCATGGAGAATTTACGGCGGAAATTTCTTTGAAATAGCCGAAAACGGAAACAAAAGCTATGCAGTCTGCCGCTTTTCGGAAGGTATGCTTGATATAAAAGAGCTGTTCGGAACGGTTGATACCGGAGAAAGCCTTGCGGCACTGGGGAATTTGTTCAATGCCGCCCACATAAGAGCCGCAATCCAATCGGATAAATACTCGTCTGCCGTGGTTTATCCGAAAAAGTATAAAAATCACTACTTTAATATTGCAATTGATTAGTCTCTTTTTTACGAAAGGAATTTACAAATGAAGCTTGAAGAAATAATTAAAAAAATAAATGCTCACTATCCGCCGTCTTTGGCTTATGAGTGGGACAATCCGGGATTGACGCTCGGCGATAAATCCCGCGAGATAACCAAAATAATGGTAACTCTTGATGTGACGCGCTCCGTTTTGAGAGAAGCGGCGGAAAAGGGCGCGAATCTTATAATATCGCACCATCCGCTGATTTTTTCAGGCATTAAATCAATCACACCCGATTCTCATATCGGGGATATGCTTCTTTTTGCAGCGGAAAATAAAATTGCCCTTTTTGCGGCGCATACCAACATGGACACGGCAGAAAACGGAATAAACACGCGCCTGGCGGAAATGCTCGGAATCGAAAACGCGCTTATAATTGAGCCGAACGGAGAAAATACAGGTCTCGGAAAAATAGGCGGCATAAAGCCGCAAAGTCTCGAATGCTTTGCAGAGTTGGTAAAAAAGAAGCTGAACACTCCCTTTGTAAGAATAAGCGGAAACAGAAATCAGCTTATAAAAAAGGCTGCCGTCGGTTCGGGCAGCTGTTCTGAACTGATTGAAAAGGCAATTGATATGGGTGCGGACACGATTGTTACCGCCGATTTAAAATACCATACCTGCCTTGACTATGCTTCGGACAGTTTTTCGATAATTGACGCGGGGCATTTTCCGACGGAACATATGGCACAGGAAATGTTTGCCGAAATATTAAAAGGCGAGGAAATTATTTTTTCGTCTCAGAAAGATATCTTTGAAGTAGTTTAAACAGTGTGAAAATCCTGCAAATATTAGATTTTAAATCCCCCCGTCAGCCGCCGGCTGACACCCCCCTTTAGGGCAAGGGGGGCGAATACGAACTCCCGATTAGCCCTCCGATTCGCCTCCCGATATGCCCTCCTTGCCTAAAGTGAGGGGGATCGCGTAAGCGGTGGAGGGATTCAAGTACTGATAATTATCCAAAAAACCGCAGCACATGCTTTTTATGCATATGCTGCGGTTTAATTTTTATGCGGTTACGATTTCCGCTGCGTCATTCAGCTTTAACTTTTCAACTGCTGACTCACGCATTTTATACTTTAATATTTTTCCTGCCGCGTTCATCGGGAATTCATCAACAAAATCCACATATCTGGGAACCTTATGCTTCGCCATATGCGTCATAACGAAATCCTTGATTTCCTCTTCGCTTGATTCCTCGCCCGGTTTTAAGATAACGCAAGCCATAATTTCCTCGCCGTACTGCTTGTCCGGAACACCGATAACCTGCACATCTCTGACTTTCGGATGCGTATAGATAAAGTCCTCAATTTCTTTGGGGTAGATATTCTCTCCTCCCCTTATTATCATATCCTTGATTCTGCCGGTAATCTTGAAATTGCCGTCGGGAGTTCTTCTTGCCAGGTCGCCTGTGTGCAGCCAGCCGTTTTCATCAATTGCGGCAGCGGTGGCTTCGGGCATTTTGTAATAACCCTTCATTATATTATAACCCCTTGCCACAAACTCTCCGTCAACATTATCGGGCAGCTCCTCATACGTATCGGGGTCAACGATTTTACACTCAACGCCGAAAATCGGTGCGCCGACAGTATTAACACGGGTTTCCAGCGAATCGGTGGTTTTGCTCATGGTCGTTGCCGGGGAAGCCTCGGTCTGACCATAGGTGATGCAGATTTCTGACATGTGCATTTTCTCCACAACATCCTGCATCGCCTTGATCGGGCAGGGCGAGCCTGCCATAATGCCTGTTCGCATATGCGAAAAATCAGTTTTTTCAAAATCGGGGTGTCCCATCATTGCGATAAACATTGTCGGAACTCCGTGGAAGCAGGTAATCTGCTCCTTGTTTATGCAGGCAAGTCCCTTTCTGGGTGAAAATGCCGTAATCGGTGACATTGTCGTACCGTGAGTAACCGACGCGGTCATGGCAAGAACCATTCCGAAACAGTGGAACATAGGCACTTGAATCATCATTTTGTCCGCCGTTGACAAGTCCATGCAATCACCGATAGCTTTTCCGTTATTGACTACGTTATAATGAGTAAGCATAACTCCTTTGGGGAATCCTGTCGTACCCGAGGTGTACTGCATATTGCAGACATCATTTTTGTCAACCGTTTTTCTCATACGCTCAACCTCAGACTGCGGTACGGTTTCGGCAAGCTTTTCGGCGTCCTCCCACGAATAGCAACCCGGTTGCTTTGATTCAACGGTGATAATATTTTTAAGCATTGGCAGACGAGCAGAATTTAATTCGCCCGGCTTTGAGCTTTCCAGCTCGGGGCAGATTTCCTTTATGATTCCGACATAATCCGAATCCTTGCACTTGTCAATCATAACAAGCGTGTGAGTGTCCGACTGTCTCAGAAGATATTCTGCCTCATGAATTTTATAAGCGGTATTAACGGTAACCAAAACCGCTCCGATTTTAGTCGTTGCCCAAAATGTTATATACCAAGCCGGGACATTCGTTGCCCAGATTGCAACATGATCGCCCTTTTTAACGCCCATTGCGATTAACGAGCGTGCAAAGCGGTCAACGTCCTCGCGGAATTCCGGATATGTACGCGTATAGTCAAGCTCTGTATAGCGGAATGCATACTGAGTCGGGAACTCCTCGCACACTCTGTCAAGAATATCGGCAAATGTGTAGTCCAAAAGTCTTTCCTTAGGCCATATATATTTGCCTGTATGGGCATTGTTGTCCTGCAATGAATGCTTATGCTTTTTTCTGTATTTTGCCATATAATTCGCAAAGTGAGGGAATACTATGCCTGCATCGGACAAATCATTTGCCCAGCGCTTAACCCACTCAAGCGAAACATAGCCGTCATAGCCGAATGTCTTGAGCTTGCCGAGCATA
Organism: uncultured Clostridia bacterium; assembly: GCA_934454035.1. GTDB lineage: Bacteria > Bacillota > Clostridia > UBA1381 > UBA1381 > CAKSQL01. Next base: position 12,162 of record CAKSFY010000048.1, read on the forward strand.
TCCTCAAGCGGCATATCGCCCTCGCCCATCATCTTATACTGAATTTTTCCGTCTTTGACAATACTGTCCTTGACATGAACATATTTTATATAACTGCCCAGATTTGCAATTGTGGTTTCGGCACTTTCCCCGAAATAGCGGTACGGGTGGTGCATATCCCACAAAGCGGCAACATACGGGCTTGCAACCTCGTCCAGAATTTTCTTAAGACGTGCGCTTTCGGCATAAGCTCCGTTAGTTTCGACAAGAAGAGTTACATTATATTTTTCGGCGGTTTCGGCAAGCGCTTTTAATGCAGCGCAGATTGCCGCGTCATCAACATCATTTTCAGGCTCAGGCGATGAATCCGCCAAAATGCGTATATACGGCGTACCGAGCTTTTCGGCAAGTGTGCAGTATTCCTTGATTTCATAGATGCAACGGTCATGCCTGGCAGTATCCTCAAGCGCAATTCCAGTTGAAAGACACGGAATTTCAAGTCCGAGCTGTTTCAATTTATTTATAGTTTGCGGAAGCTGCTCATCGGTGAACGGCTTTGCCTTTACGGAGAAAATATCCTCGCCGAGTCCTCTGACCTCGATTCCGTCAAATCCCAAATCCTTTGCCATGGAATAAATGTCCGCCCATGAATATAACGGGCATGCAAGAGTTGAAAAACTGATTTTCATGTTATCTACGCCTTTCTTTCTTAATAATAACAGACAACCGTAAACGTTTAAAAAAAATTCTGTTTTTCTCTCTTTGTTGTATCCCCCCCGTCAGCCGGTGGCTGACACCCCCCTTTAGGCAAGGGGGGCGAATACGTACTCCCGATTATCCCTCCTCTGCCTCCCTTGCCTAAAGGGAGGGGGACCACCGAAGGTGGTGGAGGGATTCTCAGAGCCGAGGTGTGACCGAGCCGCAGCGAGAGGGGGACCGCGTAAGCGGTGGAGGGATATGATAAATGAAAGTTTTACGAAAAAACATCAAATATCAACAAATTAAATACTTTTTTCAATCCTTTACAATCGTCTTTCTTAATAATACACATTATTGTAACACAACAAAAAAAATTTTTCAATCCTTTTTTACAATTTGAGCAAAATTAGGTCAAATCAGTCAAAATAAAGCAAAAAACATTAATTTTCTTCGTATACTGCCGCACCGAGAGACTGAAGCTTTTCGGCAAATTTTTCATAACCTCTGTGAATATGAAATGCATTGGAAATCTCCGTAGTTCCGCTCGCGCAAAGACCGGCGAGCACAAGCGACGCTCCTCCGCGCAAATCCGGCGCAGCAACCTTTGTTCCTGTCAGCCGTTTGACCCCCTCAATTAAGGAAGTCCGCCCCTCAATCCGTATATTTGCACCCATTCTGTTCAGCTCGCCCACATGAAGAAAACGATTTTCAAAAACAGTCTCCACAATTATACCGTTCCCGTCCGCCGTTGCCAAAAGTCCGCCGAACGGTGCCTGCATATCGGTCGGAAACCCGGGAAAGGGCATTGTTTTTATGTCGGTCGAAATAAGTCTTTTCCGCGCGTCAACCACCAATCCTGCCGAGTCCTCCGAAAATTCCACACCCATCTCGCCGAGTTTGGCACACATTGCTTTTGTATGCTCGGTATTTACATTTTTTAAAAGTCCTTTTCCTCTTGTGATAGCAAGTGCCGTCATGAATGTGCCTGCTTCGATTCGGTCGGGGATAATCGTATGCTCTGCGCCCGAAAGCTCACTTACTCCCTGCACCGATACCCTGTCGCTGCCTGCTCCGTCTATAATTGCACCTCTTTTTGTCAAAAAATCCGATAAATCCTTTATTTCCGGTTCTGCCGCGGCATTTTCTATTATGGTTTCGCCGTCGGCAAGACATGCCGCCATAATAAGATTTTCCGTAGCACCGACGCTCGGAAAATCCAGATAAATTTTTGCCCCGGAAAGCTTTTCTGCGGACAAATCTATATAGCCGTACCCTTTTGATACGCTTGCCCCCATTTGCATGAAGCCTTTCAGATGCAAATCTATCGGGCGCGTACCTATAGGGCAGCCGCCCGGCATGCATATTCCGGCTTTTTTATATTTTGCCAGAAGCGCCCCTGCAAGCAGGAACGAACCGCGCATTTTGCCTGCCAGCTCATACGGCGCGGTAAATTCCTTTATATCGGTGCAATCAACTCTTACAGTTCCTTTGCCCCGCTCGATTTTTGCGCCCAGGGCGGACAGAAGCCTGCACATTATTTTTATATCGCTGAGATCGGGGACAGAATGAACGGTACACACACCCTCGGTCATAAGGCATGACGCCAAAATCGGCAAAGCACTGTTTTTTGAGCCGCTTATACTGACCTCTCCCGAAAGAGGACCGTTGTTTTGAACAATTATTTTTGACATATTGAAAACCCTTTTCTTTCTGTTTGATATTTTTATTATGTCCGCAAATTAAAATAATAAAATACGAAAAAAAATTATATATAAACACTTAAATCGGATAAATTAACAAAAGTTAAAAAATTTGAAAAAAACTGTCATTAACTTGTCAAAATTCGGCACGAACATTTGACAAAAAAATCGGGCGAAGTGGTGTATAATGGATATATAAATGATAATAATCCGAGAATCCCTCCACCGCTTACGCGGTCCCCCTC
>CAKSFY010000049.1 GCA_934454035.1 uncultured Clostridia bacterium
CAAGTACACTGTCGGGTATCCCAAAGCTAAAGCTTTGGCTCAGTTTGTTAATTCTAAAGCTTTTTTCCTATCCGCACAAAAGGCGATGTACTTTTTGTACATCGCCTTTTGTGTGAATTTTAGAATCTCGATCTCTTTGTGTATGTGGTATGCAAAAGCTCATGTGCTTTGTGTGAGCAAGGCTCTCCGAAATATTCCTCATACAATTTCTTTATGTACGGATTTTCGTGAGATTTTCTGAGCGTAGATGCTTCATCTTCAGAATAGAGCGCTTTGGCACGCAATGCCTTTACGTCAACCTTAGCTTTTGTTGCGGAGTCTACAATCGGCTGTCCGCCGCCGTGGATACATCCGCCCGGGCAAGCCATGATTTCAATAAAGTCATAATGCTCGCCTGCTTTAACTCTTTCAAGAATTTCTTTTGCATTCTTTGTTCCGTGAACAACGGCAACTTTAACATCTTTACCCGCGATTGTAAGTGTTGCTTCTTTAACGCCTTCCAGACCTCTTACGGCTTCAACATTGAGGTTATCCAAGGGTTTGCCCTCCAGCAGCTCATAGACTGTACGGATAGCAGCTTCCATAACACCGCCTGTTGTTCCGAAGATTACGCCTGCACCGGTTGCCTCGCCGAACGGCTGGTCAAATTCTTCATCCGGCAGTTCTGCAAAGTTGATTCCTGCCTGTTTAATCATTCGTGCAAGCTCTCTTGTTGTAAGAGAAGCGTCAACATCGGGAATTCCGTCTGCCGAGAGTTCGGGTCTGCTTGCTTCAAATTTCTTTGATGTACAGGGCATGATTGCAACCGAGTAAATATCTTTTTTGTCAATGCCGGATTTTTCGGCATAATATGATTTTATTACGGCAGCAAACATTTCCATAGGAGATTTTGCAGTTGAAAGATTTTCCGTAAATTCGGGATAGTAATGCTCGCAGAACTTAACCCAGCCGGGTGAGCAGGAGGTAATAAGCGGAAGCTTTTCATTCTTTGTAAATCTTTGAATGAACTCCGTGCCCTCTTCCATAATTGTAAGGTCTGCAGCGGTATCTGTGTCGAATACTTTGTCAAATCCGAGACGTCTTAATGCAGCTGCCATTTTACCTGTTACGGGTGTTCCGATAGGAAGTCCGAATTCTTCGCCCAATGCCGCACGAACGGCAGGTGCAGTCTGTACAACAACATGTTTTTCGGGGTTATCGATTGCAGCCTGAACTTTGGGTATATGAGTTTTTTCGTACAATGCGCCTACAGGACAGGCAACTATACACTGACCGCAGTAGATACAGCCGACCTCAGACATGTCTTTTCCGAATGCAGCGGCAACCTCTGTTGAGAAACCTCTGTTTACGCAGGAAATAACCGAAACTTCCTGGTTATCGCAAGCTGCGATACATCTTCTGCAAAGGATACATTTGTTGTTGTCTCTGACAAGTGATTCCGAAGCATCGTCAATGTCATATTTGATATTTTCGCCCTCAAAGGGGATATCTTCAACGCCCAGTTCATCAGCAAGCTTTTGAAGCTCGCAGTTTCTGTTTCTGATACAGGTGAGACATTTTCTTTCGTGGTTGGAAAGAATAAGTTCAAGAGTTGTTTTTCTTGCCTTTCTTACCTTTTCCGAGTTTGTGAATACTTCAATTCCCTCAGCAACCGGGTAAACACAGGCAGCCTGCAAGGCTCTTGCGCCTTTTATTTCAACAAGACACATTCTGCATGCGCCTATTTGATTCAAGTCTTTTAAATAGCATAAGGTAGGAATGTTTATACCGACCTCGCGCGCTGCGTCAAGGACAGTGTAGCCTTCGGGCACGCTTACGTCCTGACCGTTTATTTTTAAGTTTATCATCTATATTTCATTCCTTTCCTTGATTACTTCTTGCTTATAGCGTCAAACTTACAGGTTGACTGACAAGCGCCGCACTTAATACACTTATCCTGGTTGATAACAAACGGCGATTTGATTTCGCCCGTGATTGCGCCGACCGGACATTTTCTCGAACACAAGCTGCAGCCGCGGCACTTAACCGGGTCAATAACATACTTAGCCAATGCTTTGCATACTCCTGCGGGACATCTCTTTTCGACAACATGAGCTTCGTATTCGTCTCTGAAATAACGCAGAGTCGAAAGCACCGGGTTGGGGGCTGTTTGTCCCAAGCCGCAAAGAGCTGCATTTTTAATGCTGTAGCAAAGCTCTTCAATCTTGTCCAAATCTTCAAGAGTTGCTTTTCCGTCGGTAACCTTTGTGAGCATTTCCAAAAGTCTCTTTGTACCGATTCGGCAGGGAGCACATTTTCCGCAAGATTCGTCAACTGTAAATTCAAGGAAGAATTTAGCGATATCAACCATACAGTTATCCTCGTCCATTACGATAAGTCCGCCCGAACCCATCATTGAGCCGATAGCAATAAGCGAATCGTAATCAATCGGAGTATCCATAAGCGAAGCAGGAATACATCCGCCGGAAGGACCGCCTGTCTGAGCGGCTTTGAATTTCTTTCCGTGAGGAATACCGCCGCCGATTTCTTCAATTATTTCGCGCAGAGTTGTACCCATCGGGATCTCAACCAAGCCGGTGTTGTTGATTTTTCCGCCGAGCGCAAAAACCTTTGTGCCGTGGCTCTTTTCGGTTCCGATTGAAGCAAACCAATCGGCGCCCTTATTGATAATCTGAGCAATGTTTGCATAGGTTTCAACATTGTTAAGGATTGTCGGCTTTTCAAAAAGTCCTTTAACGGCAGGGAACGGAGGACGGGGACGCGGCTCGCCTCTTTTACCTTCGATACTTGTCATGAGCGCAGTTTCCTCGCCGCAGACAAATGCGCCGGCACCGAGTCTGATTTCCAAATCAAAATCAAAGCCTGTCTCAAATATATTCTTGCCGAGCAAACCGTATTCTCTTGCCTGGTCGATTGCTATCTGCAAACGTTTAACGGCAATCGGATACTCGGCTCTTATGTAGATATAACCTTGGTTTGCACCTATTGCATAGCCTGCAATTGCCATTGCCTCAATTACGCTGTGCGGATCTCCTTCGAGGATGGAACGATCCATAAATGCGCCCGGGTCGCCTTCGTCGGCGTTACAACAGACATACTTCTGCTCGTTTTGAGAAGCTGCCGCAAACTGCCATTTAAGACCCGTCGGGAAACCGCCGCCGCCTCTGCCGCGGAGACCTGATTTTTTAATTTCGTTTATTACATCCTCCGGAGTCATCTCGGTCAAAACTTTGCCGAGTGCCTTATATCCGTCAAAAGCAATGTATTCTTCTATATTTTCGGGGTTGATAACACCGCAGTTTTTGAGAGCGACTCTCATCTGTTTTTTGTAGAAATCAACATCGTTAAGGCTTTTTATGTTGTCCTCCTCAACAGTTTCCTGATAGAGAAGATGTTTAACTATTCTGCCTTTTAACAAATGCTCTTCGACAATTTCCTTAACGTCTTCAACCTTAATTCTGCTGTAGAATGCGCCTTCGGGATAAACTATCATAATCGGACCGAGCGCACACAGACCGAAGCATCCGGTCTTAACTACTTTAAATTCCTTTTCCAAACCGTGCGATTTAAGCTGAGCTTCCATTTCTGCAATAATCGCTTCGCTGCCCGATGATGTACAACCGGTACCGCCGCAGCATAATATGTGACCTCTCACCATATCCATGTTTTATATCATTCCTTTCAAAAATTAAGTTATTCTGCTGCACCGATAGTATACTCGGTAACTACATTTCCGTTTACCAAATGCTCGGAAACGACTCTCTTAGCCTTCTCCGGTGTCATTTTTACATATGTAATCTTTTCGCCGTCGGGGGAGAACACCTCAACGATAGGTTCCAGACGGCATACGCCTATGCAGCCTGTCTGTGTAACGGTTACGTGCTCAAGCTTGCGCTTTGCTATTTCTTCAACAAATTCTGCCATAACCGGTCTTGCACCTGCTGCAATACCGCAGGTTGCCATGCCGACAACAACTCTTACCGCGTGGTCGTCACGTCTCATGGTTACATTATTGATTGCTTTATCTCTGATAGCTTGCAATTCTGCTAAACTTTTCATCAAATTCATTCCTTTCCGGATTTTATTTCGGCTTCATTTTCTTTAAGATAATCCATAAGCCACAAAGTGACCTCGGGACTTTTAAAGGAAACACCGTTTAATATTTTTTTCAATTCTCTTGTATCAAGCTCATATTCCTTGTCTTTGATTCTATGCTTATACACAAAGTCATATTCTTCAAATGAAGTAATTATCTGATGCACAGTCTCTGCCATATCGCCCAAAGGCTCTCTGTCAATATGATGATAGCCGAAACGTGCGGTCAGCTTTGTGCCCTTTCCTTTTTCCGATTCGATGGTGATTTTGCCGCCTGTGCTTTCTGCCGCAAGCTTTAAAAGCGGTATACCGAGTCCGACACGCCGTGTGGTTCTGCCGGTGGTATAAGGGTCAATGACTTTTTTTACGGTTTCGGCATCCATGCCGCAGCCGCTGTCGGTGACGGTAAATTCCAAAAAATCTTCGTCCGGCTGCTCATTAACAAAAAGCTCTGTAAGTTTTGAGCCGGCAGTTATGGAATTTTGCATTATATCCATTATATGTAAAGACAATTCTTTCATGGTTTATTCGTATTTCTTAAGTATATCGGCAATGTCGTCCGGGACGAGTCTGCCGTAAACATCTTCATTAATTGTAACAACCGGAGCAAGTCCGCATGCACCTACGCAGCGTGTTGCGGTGAGCGAAAATCTTCCGTCCGGAGAACATTCGCCGACATCGATTCCGAGAATACTTTTGATTTTTTCCAAAATATCTCCGGAACCCTTTACATAGCACGCTGTGCCGAGACAGACTCCGATTTCGTACTGACCCTTCGGGTTGAGCGAAAACTGAGTATAGAATGTAACTATTCCGTAGATTTCCGCCAAAGGTACATCCAGTCCCTCCGAAATCATTTCCTGCACTTCTATCGGAAGATATCCGTAAATATCCTGAGCTTCGTGCAATACCGGAATCGTAGCGCCCTGCTGCCCTTTATGCTTGGCAATAACCGCTTTGAGCTGCTCCTCCTGTTCTTTTGTACCTCTGAAAGGTACAGCTTGTGTTTTTTTCATCAATAGACCTCCTTGTTCTGCTTATGCCTTAATACTGCATTGCTGATTTGACAAAAAAATAACAATCTTTCCGTCAATAAAACAACCCCATATCAGACTATCAAAATAGATTATATCTTTTTAACATATACATTATATCATTTTTAGCATATAAAAACAACAAAAAAAACTCACGATTTTCGATTTTTTTAAATTACTCTTTTTTGCACAAAAAACCGAGGACATCTTTGGTTGTTTTGCTCAATATGTTTATGTAATTTTCTTTTTCCGAAATGTTTTCAAGATAGTGTGCGTCTGAGTTTGTGAGTATTTTGCAGTCTTTATATTTTTCTTTCAGCTTTTCAAGATTTTGCTTTGTTATTTCAACCGCACAGGTTTTTAAATCGGGAGGGATAAAACCCAGGTTTGAGATTACACTGTAGCTTGTGCGGTCTATATGAGCCGGAACCGCAACGCCGCCGAGCATGCGGACACTGTCAAAAACCGAATATATATCCAGTGTGGTTGCGTTCACGAGAAGAATTTCTTCTTCACCGCAGATTTCGTCATTTTCATCAATATAATATTGGTTTCCGAATATGTCGGTTCGGTTTTTGATTTTCGGCAGATGCTTCTTTACCAGTTCATTCATTTTCTCCGCGGATTCAACATCCGGAAAATAGCAGACAACGTGCACTTCCTCCGATGTTTCGATTTCCATGCCGGGAACGACCAAAAGCTTATCGCCTGCCGCTTTTTGCACAGCGCGTATATTTCCGCAGGAGTTATGGTCGGTGACGGCTATTATGTCAAGCCCCTTTAAAAGTGACATATTTACAATATTGTTCGGAGTCATATCGTTGTCACCGCACGGAGAAAGTGCCGAATGAATATGCAAGTCGTAATAAAGCTTCATATTCCGTACCCCGATAAAAGCTTTGCAAGCTCGTAAGCAGGCTTATCGGACGATAAAATCGGAATATTTTCGTCCTCCGCTCTTTGGACTGTGTTTTCGTCCGGGGCAAATCCGTCGCATACTATTATGCAGGCTGCTTCGGTCAGCGTAGCCACTGCCGCAATATTGATATTTGACTGAATGGTAATCCATACATTTCCCTTTTGAACTCTGCTCATTGCAAGGCTTAAAAGGTCGCCTATGTAGCAGCCGCTTATTTCGCTTTGGCTGCCTCCTGCGCCGCAGATGATATTGTAGTTTAATTTATTTGCCAATTCGGATACGTTCATATTATTTTCCTCCTTATCAAAAAAGCGGACAGCAGTTGGTATTTATGTAATGATTAACTGTTATCCGCTTTTGTTTGTTATTTTATGATGTAATCTTCGGGTCTTTTATCGCTTAAGCCGAAATAGTAAAGAATTGCTTCGGCAGTGCGCTTTGAGGCGGTTCCGTCTCCGTACGGATTTGCGGCATGCGCCATTTTGTGATAAGCGCTTTCACTGTCCAAAAGCTCTTTTGCCATTGATACGATTGTGTCTCTGTCTACACCGGCAATTTTTACCGTGCCGGCGTCAACTGCTTCCGGACGTTCGGTTTCTTTTCTCAAAACCAAAACAGGTTTTGCAAGTGCCGGGGCTTCCTCCTGGATTCCGCCGGAATCGGTCATAACCATATAGCATTTAGCCATAAGATTATGAAGCTCGTCTACGTTGATTGGCTCAATCAGATGAACTCTGTCCACACCCTTGAGTATGCCGAAAGCAGTTTCTCTGACGGCAGGGTTTAAGTGAACCGGGTAAACAAGCTCAACATCATCGTACGAAGTTACAATATCTTTCAGTGCATTACAGATATTTTCCAGCGGCTCGCCGAGATTTTCACGTCTGTGAGCCGTAACGACAATTACGCGCTTATTTTCAAAATCAAGTTTGTTAAGCTCATCGTTTTCAAACTTATAATCTTTTTGTACAGTTGTTTTAAGTGCGTCAATGACAGTATTGCCTGTAATGAATATATTTTCTTCGGGAATTGCTTCTCTTAACAGATTTTTCTTGTTTTGAACTGTCGGTGAAAAATGCAAATCGGCAATTCTTCCGGTCAGACATCTGTTCATTTCTTCGGGGAAGGGCGAGTATTTGTCATATGTTCTGAGTCCTGCTTCCACATGACCGACCTTAATCTGATTGTAAAATGCAGCAAGTGCGCCAACAAAGGTGGTTGATGTGTCGCCGTGAACCAAAACCATGTCGGGCTTTGCCTCCTTCATTACTTTGTCAAGACCTTCAAGAACTCTTGTTGTAATGCCGATCAGGGTTTGCCTTTCTTTCATTATATCCAAATCGTAATCGGGTTTTATTTTGAAAATGTCAAGCACCTGGTCAAGCATTTCGCGATGCTGTGCGGTTACGCACACGCTTGACTCGATTTGCGGATACTTTTTCAGTTCCAATGCGAGCGGAGCCATTTTAATGGCTTCCGGACGCGTCCCGAACACGGTCATAACCTTTATTTTATTCATTTATTTATCCTCCGTATCTTTATCCTCATTCGGCTTTATCAAAAGTGCTTCTATAAGAATGAATATTATCACGCACAATAGAATTAAAATAGCTCTCAGCGCATTGCTTTCTGCAAGGACAACGGCAGTAATTCCGAGTACGCCGCTGATGGCATAGAGAATGAATACCGTTTGTTTCTGCGAAAAGCCCATATCTATAAGGCGGTGATGCAAATGCCCTCTGTCCGCTTTCATCGGACTCTGTCCCTTTGAAATACGTCTGAGCATTGCAAATGCCGCATCAAAAAGCGGCAGTCCCAAAATCAAAAGCGGTACAGCAAACGATATTATCGCGTAGCTTTTGAACACTCCTTGAATGGAGAGCGTCGCCAGAATGAATCCCAGAAATGTCGAGCCGGTGTCGCCCATAAAGATTTTTGCAGGGTTAAAATTATAAGGTAAAAATCCGAAGCAGGCACCCATTAAGGAGGTGCCGATTATTGCGACCGGATATTCGCCGACTCTGACGGCTATGAATACCAGACTGACCGACATGATTGCCGATACGCCTGCTGCAAGTCCGTCCAGTCCGTCTATAAAATTAACTGCGTTTGTAATAAACACTATCCATACAATTGACAATACGATTGAGAGCCATTCGGGCAGAACCCAGTACGCATTGTCCGAGAAAAAGTTTGGATTGGTGAGCACGTCAATCTTTAAATCTCCGCCGATAATCACAATCAGTGCAGCAAGAATCTGAATAAAAAATTTCGGTTTTGCATCAAGTGCTTTTATATCGTCAACAACGCCCATGATTGCAATTATAGCAGAGCCTGCAAACATTGCCATAATTTTTCGGTCCCATTTTCCGTAAAAACACAGTACCGCCACCAAAAATCCGAAAATTATTGCCATTCCGCCAAGACGCGGAATCGGATGTTTATGCATGCGCCGCGCGTCTTTTGGGATATCCATTGCCTTGACCTTTACCGCCCACATTTTTACCACGGGAGTTGAGATAAAGCTGAAAAAGAAAGCGACGGCAAATGCGCATATAAGAAATATAATCTCTTGTCTTGTCATAGATATTTTCCTTTCTTTACATGCTTTATTGAACAAAGCCTACTTTTTTGTAAACTTTTCTGAGTGTTCTTTGTGCCATTGCATTGGCTTTTTCAGCACCCTTTTCGTAAATTCCGACAAGATAATCCTTGTTGTTTGAAAGCTCGTCATATCTGGTGCGTATAGGTCTTATGCATTCGACAACGGCTTCGGCAACATCGGCTTTAAAGTCTCCGTAGCCTTTGCCGCTGTAATCGGAGACAATTTCCTCAATGTTTCTGCCGGTTACTGCCGACATAATGCACAGCAGATTGTTGATTCCTGCCTTTGTCTCGTCATTTTCGCGGTATTCTATAATGCCTTCGCTGTCGGTGACGGCACTTTTTATCTTTTTCGCCATTACGTTAAAGTCATCCAGAATCGAAATATATGCTTTCGGGTTTTCATCCGACTTTGACATTTTCTTTGTCGGCTCGGTAAGACTCATGACCTTTGCTCCGTTTTTAGGCATGAAGCCTTCGGGAATTTTAAAGACATCGCCGTATATCGAGTTAAATCTCTGCGCAATATCTCTTGTTATTTCAATATGCTGCATCTGATCCTTTCCCACGGGAACCAAATCTGCCTGATACAAAAGAATATCGGCAGCCATAAGCACGGGATATGTAAATAGTCCCGCGTTTATATTGTCCGCATGCTTGGCGGACTTGTCTTTAAACTGAGTCATTCTCGAAAGCTCGCCCATGTAGGTATAGCAGTTTAAAATCCATGCAAGCTGAGCGTGTGCGGGTACATGCGATTGTATAAATATCAGATTTTCCTCCGGGTCTATTCCGCAGGCAAGATATATCTTCAAAAGGTCAAGCGTGCGTTTTCTCAGCTCCTGCGGATTTTGCCTTACGGTAATGGAATGCATATCCATTATTGCATAGCAACAATGATAATCATGCTGCAAATCCACAAAGTTTTTTATTGCGCCCAGATAATTTCCGAGCGTTATATTTCCCGACGGCTGTACGCCGGAAAAAATTATTTTCTTATCATCCATTTTTATTTCTATCCTTTCAAAATCAGCCGAGCATTTCGGTCAGAACCTTTCCGAGTGCTTTTATGCCTTTTTCAATTTTTTCTTCCGGCATTGTCGAGTAATTCAAACGGAAAAACTCAGAAGGCTTTTCCTGGTCAACAGCAAAGCTGTTTCCGGCTACAAATGCAACCTTTTCTTTTAAACATTCTGCCAAAAGCTTGTTTGAGTCTGTCCCTTTCGGAGCGGTACACCAAATGAACAGACCGCCGTCGGGACGTGTGTAAGTTACCGATTCAGGGAAATATTTATCCATGCAGTCAAGCATAAATCTGCATTTTTTTCCGTAAAGTTCTCTGCCTTTTTTGATTATTTCTTCTATATTATATCTTTTTATAAATTCTGTCGCCATCATTTGAGTAATCAGCGGCGTGTGCACGTCGTTTGCCTGCTTGGCAACTTCTATTTTCCCGGCGATTTCTTCGTTTGCGATTACATAACCGAGTCTCATTCCCGGAGATAAAATCTTTGAGAAGCTTCCTACATATATAACTCTGTCATGTTCGTCCATTGATTTAATAGTGGGAATATCATTCCCCGCAAATCTTAAATCACCGTAGGGATTATCTTCCAAAATAAGAACATCATATTTTTCGGCAAGCTCAAGAATTTTTTTGCGTTTTGCAAGGCTCATTGTAATACCCGACGGGTTTTGAAAAGTCGGGATTGTGTAAATCAGCTTTACATCGTTGTTTTTTAACACTTCTTCGAGCTTGTCGGTGTCCATTCCGTCACTTTCCACCGGAATACCTATCAAATCGGATTGATAGAATCTGAGTGAGTTGAGCGTTCCCACAAAAGTCGGAGCTTCAACAATAACCTTGTCGCCACCGTTAATAAGAACTTTTGCCGCAAGGTCGATTCCCTGCTGTGCGCCTGTGGTTATTATCAGTTTATCTTTTTTGCCGAATGAATTGACCTTTTCGGCTCTGCCTTTTGCAATCTCCTTAAAAGGAGCATAACCGTCTGTTGTTCCGTACTGAAGTGCGGCAGTCGGATTTTTTTCTAGTATATCTTTTGCTATCTGAGCAAGTTCCTCGCCGGGAAAAAGCTCCGGAGCGGGCGAGCCGCCTGCAAGCGAAATCACCTCCGGGTCAGCCATGAGTTTGAACATTTCTCTGATTGCGGACGCTTTTATAGGCTTCGTGCGCTCTGCAAAATATTTTTCGTACATATATTATATCGTCCTTTCGGTTTATTTGTTTACCTTTGCCCATGAATCCTTGAGGGCAACGGTTCTGTTGAATATCAGATTATCATCGGTACTGTCGGTATCAGCACAGAAATATCCTAAACGCAGGAATTGGAATGTGTCGCCCGGTTTTGCACCTTTTAAGTTGCTTTCCAGCTTGCAGCCGGTAAGCACTTCTTCCGAATTAGGATTCAGATTGTCGATAAAGCTTCCGACCTTGCTTTCATCGGATGGGTTTTCGACATTGAAGAGCCTGTCGTAAAGACGTACGGTTGTGTCGATTGCATGGTTTGCGCTTACCCAATGAATTGTACCCTTTACTTTTCTGCCGTCGGGGGAGTCGCCGCCCTTTGTTAGCGGATCGTAAGTGCAGTGAACCTCGGTAACCTTGCCGTTTTCATCTGTTTTATAGTCGGTGCAGGTTACATAGTATGCGCTTTTTAGGCGAACCTCTCTGCCGGGAGCAAGGCGGAAGTATTTTTTTGGTGCGTCTATCATGAAGTCATCTTCTTCAATATACAGTTCTCTTGAAAATTCTACTTTTCTTTTGCCGGCTTCGGGATTTTCGGGATTGGTTTCAATCTCAATTATCTCGGTTTCGTTTTCGGGATAATTGTCGATTATAAGCTTTATCGGGCGCAGTACCGCCATTGCGCGCGGAGCGGTTTTGTTAAGGTCTTCTCTTACGCAATGCTCCAAAAGGCTGAAATCAATAACGCTGTTCGCTTTTGCTACACCGATTCTCTCACAAAAATCTCTGATAGCGGCAGGGGTATAGCCTCGTCTTCTCATGCCGCAAAGTGTACCCATTCTCGGGTCATTCCAGCCTGAAACAATGTTATCTTTAACTAGCTTCAGGCATTTGCGTTTACTGGTGAGTGTGTAGTTTAAATTCATTCTTGCAAATTCAATCTGACGTGACGGCGATTCAAACTTAAGCTCGCGCAAAACCCAGTCATAAAGAGGCCTATGGTCCTCAAACTCAAGAGAGCAGAGAGAATGTGTAACTCCCTCAACCGTATCGGAAATCGGGTGAGCAAAGTCGTACATAGGATAAACGCACCATTTATCTCCCGTGCGGTGATGCGCCGCATGCAGAATTCTGTAGATGACAGGGTCGCGCATGTTAAGATTTGGCGACGACATATCTATTTTTGCTCTTAAAACCTTTTCTCCGTTTTCAAATTCGCCTTTTGTCATTCTTTCGAACAGGTCAAGATTTTCTTCTATGCTTCTGTCTCTGTAAGGACTGTTTTTTCCGGGTTCTTTCAATGTGCCGCGATACTCTCTTATTTCCTCTGCCGAAAGGTCGTCAACATAAGCCTTTCCCAATTTAATAAGCTTTATTGCCGATTCGTATATAGCGTCAAAATAATCGGAAGCGTATAGAATTTTATCCCACTTAAAGCCGAGCCATTCTATATCTTCTTTGATTGCATCGACATATTCCACATCCTCTTTTGTCGGATTGGTATCATCAAGACGCAGGTTGCATGTTCCGTTATATTTAATTGCCGTTCCGAAATCAATGCATATGGCTTTTGCATGACCGATGTGCAGATATCCGTTCGGTTCGGGCGGAAATCGGGTTTGTACGTGGTCGTACACTCCGTCCGCCAAGTCCTTGTTTATAGCTTCATGTATAAAATTTACACCTAATTCTTCCATATGTTTTATTCCTCTCTTTTAGCTAAGTATTTAATTGCCTCATCAAATCTTGCCGAGACTTCTTCGTATCCCATAACCTGCATGATTTGATACAAATCCGGCGTATTTCGTCTGCCTGTTACGGCAACTCTTATAACTGTACTTACATCGCCGACGTGTCCTTTGTAGTCCTCGGGATTTTTCTTATAAAGCTTGGGAGCTTTTGCATAACCGAGCTTTTCACTCATTTCTCGTACTTTCGGGAACCATTCGTCAGCTGATTCATCTTTGTCATACACATTTTTATATTCTGTCAAAATTTCTGTCATATCCTCTTTTGAAAGATTTTCGGGAAATTCCGGATTTTGGGGACGTGCATAGAAATATTCAATATATTCGGGTACATCCTCCCATTTTGCAATGTCCTTTCTCGGTTTTTCGTTTCCTCTTTCTATAGACAGTATGTTGAGTGCATATTCGGGATTTTTGTCCATACGCTGTCGGAACTCATCGTTGTAGTTTGCCGCCCACTCATGTACGGCGTCAAAAACCTGTTTGGCGGAAAGCGTTGATATATATGTCTTGCTTATATCGGTCAGCTTTGCGAGGTCAAAAAGCGCGCCTGCTTTGCTCATATGCTTAAGAGAAAATGCAAAATTGCATCTGTCCTCACAAGGATTTTGCCTGCGCCATTCCTCATAATCGGAATTGGCAATCGTCATAAGATATTCCAAAACCGCTTCCTTGGGGTAGCCTACCTCGTGGTAATATGTGACGGCTGCTTCAGGGTCTTTTCTTTTTGAAAGCTTACGCTTGCAGCCGTCATCCTCTTTCATTATAGGCGAAATATGC
Source organism: uncultured Clostridia bacterium (assembly GCA_934454035.1). GTDB lineage: Bacteria > Bacillota > Clostridia > UBA1381 > UBA1381 > CAKSQL01. Next base: position 13,387 of record CAKSFY010000049.1, read on the forward strand.
GAATATCTTGGAGCTTTAAAGCCGAGCACTTCAAAAAGCTGAAGATGTATCGGGGCGGAGGAAATCCATTCATCTCCGCGTATTACATCGGTTGTACCCATAAGCTTATCATCTATTGCATGTGCAAAATGATATGTCGGAATCCCGTCGGTTTTTAAAAGAACTATATCGGCGGTATTTTCCGGCATTTCTATTTTGCCTTTTATTCCGTCCTCAAAGGCAATTCGCCTTTCGGGATTGCCGGGGGATTTAAGCCTTACTACATAAGGCTTGCCTGCGGAAATATTTTTTTCAATTTCTTCAAGTGTGAGCGAGCGGCATTTTGCAAATTCCCCGTAATATCCGGGAGTGAGTTTTTTTGCCTCTTGCTCGGCTCTTACAAAGTCAAGTTCTTCTGCAGTGCAGAAGCAAGGGTATGCAAGTCCTTTTTTTACAAGCTCTTTGCAATACGTTCTGTAAATTTCACGTCTCATACTTTGCTTATAAGGACCGTAATTTCCCTTTTCTTCCGTTTCTGAGGTCATACCTTCGTCAAATTCTATTCCGAATGCTTTTAAACCGTTGACGATTCCGCTGACTCCGTTGTCCACTTCACGTTTTTTGTCCGTATCTTCTATTCTTAAATAGAAGATTCCGTCTGTAGTATGAGCAACCCTCTCGGCAACGAATGCGGCAAATAATCCGCCTATATGCAAAAATCCCGTAGGGCTGGGAGCAAATCGTGTAACCTTTGCTCCGTCAGGTAAAGAGCGTGCGGGATATATTTTTTCATAATCTTCCGGAGTTTTTGTTATTTCGGGAAACATAAGCTCCGCCAATTTGTTATAATCCATGTTTATTTTCAGCCTTTCTTTATGCCTTTCGGCATAATTTCATATTTCTTATTTCTATATTATACCTCTTATTCGGCTCAATATCAATATTTTTTTGCAAAAAAGTGCTTTTTTTCTGATAAAAACGGCGCAAAAACAGCTTTTAAAAAATTTTTTTAATTTTTTTTTAAAAAAGTATTGACAAACGAATTACTTTCTGCTATAATTGTCTATGTTGTCACGCGGTGAGCATGGGAGTTTAGCTCAGCTGGGAGAGCGTCTGCCTTACAAGCAGGATGTCACAGGTTCGAGCCCTGTAACTCCCACCAATATCTTTTTATAAAGATATTGCCCAAAGTTCCTAAGATGGCAGCATTGCCAAAAATATGGCCCGGTAGTTCAGCTGGTTAGAACGCTAGCCTGTCACGCTAGAGGTCGTGGGTTCGAACCCCATCCGGGTCGCCATTTTTTTGACAAGATGCCTTTGTAGCTCAGTCGGTAGAGCAAGGGACTGAAAATCCCTGTGTCGGCGGTTCGATTCCACCCGAAGG
>CAKSFY010000050.1 GCA_934454035.1 uncultured Clostridia bacterium
ATAAAAAACTCATAGTTTTGTGAACCTTAGTTCACTGACAAGAACTCTGCACTGTTTATTTTTCAATGTACAATTTTCAATTGTGTATTGAAATCGACAAAGCTTTCTTTTTGAATCATTCAATAGCTTTGTCCATTTTTCAATGTACAATTTTTACCGTCTCTCTCGACAGCTTTATTATTATATCACTTTCTGATTCGTTTGTCAAGACTTTTTTTAAAATTTTTCAATTTTTTTATTTTGTCTCTCTCGCTTCTCTCAAGTGACAGCTTATTTATTCTACCTCATTTTACCCCTTTTGTCAATACTTTTTTCGACTTTTTTTGCTATTTGGTGGTTTTGCATATTATTGCACTGTTTTTTACGCATTACATCACACTTTTGTACAACTATTAAATACCGGATAGCATATAAATTGCACTTATTGCTATCGGGATAATCATCGCAACCGCAAGGCAAATACAAACTATTTTCTTTGTTTTATCCGTAAATTTCATATTATCCTCCTCTTTTAATCCGTAAAAGCTTCCAAAATTAAGGAAGCTTTTACGGATTTATTCAACTATTTTACTTCACTGCCCAAGGTAATTATCTCAAACGGTTTAACTTTAATTTGCCATTCATCATTATTTGCCTTGATGCTATCCATTTTTTTCTCGATAACATTGCTCATATAAAGGTTATTTATCCAATCGCTCTTTTTAATTGTCAGAGTTTGTTCCTTATCCGAGTAATTAACCCAACGCATTATAATATCATCCGTATCCGCCGCTCCCTTGAAAGCAGTCATACGAAGCATATCACCCTCCCAGTCGAGCTGGTTGTTCTTGATTTTTTCTGTTCCGCCGTCAACAAGCTGTACACCCTGCATAGGATATTGCATTGCCGCTGCAATCTCAAATGCGTCATTTTCGCATGTGAACGGTACAATTTCATAATCAAATACCATCTTATGCAGACACTGCGACAACTCTGTCGGAAATACGCCCCAATCGCCCATTTCACCTGTTGCGCGAACAAGCGTCAGCGCAATTGTATTGTCTTCCAGAATTTCATATTCATACATGCCCTTGTTCGCTGCAAGCAAGCCGCCGTCATCATCTTTGAGCATTACAAACCCCTGTTCATGCTCGCATCCGCTCGGGTTTTTCCAGCATGCTTTATGCTTATTGTCTCTTGTTGCCGCTTCAAATACCGACTCAACTCTGTGCTGTGTACACTTGATGTTTGTCGGAATAAGCACGCGCAAGCGGTGGTCTTTTGCTGTATTTTCAAATTCTGTTCTGATTTTTACAGCTTTTCCACCCTTTTCAAGCGATACATATGTATAAATCGGAATCGTAACCAGTTCGCTGCTTCTTCCGGCTTTTCTGTCACGAATGTTGACAAAGCTCATTATTTCTTCATGCAGAGTATCATCTGCAGATTTCGGAACGGTTATATAAGTTGTAATTTTATATTCGGCTTTAAATTCTTCATCATACACAAGCTCGATTTGTGCTTCCGAATCTCCCGTAATTATAGGCTTTGTATCAGCAGGCTGCACAAAAATATATTCATTGCCGACGTCACCGACATCTTCATATTTAAGCAAATCCTTGAAAATTCTTCCGGTTTTTTTATCTTTTATATCGATGGTTCCGTTTTTATTTATCGAAACATGCAAGTTTTCATTTTCCATTGAATTTTCGCCGCAGACAAGGCTTGCATGCGCGGATTTGCCCTTAACAAGCGAGTAAATTTTATATCCTGCTGCCGGGATATCCTCTGCCTCAAATGTTACATTATAATACTGAGCCATATACGGACGTCTGAATTTATCGTCCGGCAAATCATATCCGAAGCGTGCGCCGCAATATTTAACTTTTGCAGGCACAGGACTTCCTGCCTCATCAACAAGCATATATTCCTCCGGATTAGATTCCGAGTTGAATTTTTTTGCAGTTTCAGTCATTTTATCATATCCGTATACTCTGCATGTATCAATATCAACCGAAACAACCTGTGTATTTTTTTTGCCGAATGTATTAAGCACAATAAAACTTTCCGAGTTCGGTGCCTTGATATTTTCGGCAAGGAATTTCATCCCCCTTGCAATAATCGTTTCTGCCGATTGCATGCTTTTCAAGAAACGTGTACGCATTTCATCATTTACTTCATCAATGCTGCAGCCGCAAATACTGTCATGAGGATGATTTTTCATAAGAGTTTTCCATGAGTACATCAGCATATCATGCGGATATTCTCCTCCCGAAAGTTTTACAATCGCAGATATCGGTTCTGCCAAAGATTCAAGAAGTATTTCATTTTCCCTATTCATTCTCTTAAGATGTGCATGTGATGATGAGGTGTTTACCAAAGTCCCCCATCCATCGGTATCCTGACTGATAAGTTCTCCTTTTATAACTGCCAAATCCTCCGGCAATTCCTTTATTACGGCATCGGCATAATCCTCAAAATTAGAATGAATAAAGTTATATTCCGGATAATTTTTACGTGATGCTCTGATTGCATCCGGCAGGTCCGGCTGAACCGGCATATGGTCAGAACCGTTCATAAACAAAAGCTCATTCGTGGAAGCATACTTTAAAGCACTTGCCAATCTCGGCTCCCAGTATTCCTTGCTGCCGTCGGCAGGGATTTCCTCTCCGTTATTGTACCAGTTGGCAAACAATATTGCCGGCAGACTTGAGCCGTCCGGCGATTCCCAGTACATTTCCGAATATTGCGACTGATAATCCGCAAAGTCTGAAACGGTATTGCTGACACCGGTCGGCTTTACACCTCTGCCGAACACAATCGCTTTCATTCCTGCCTGCTTTAAAATTTGCGGCATCTGACCTGCGTTTCCGAACGAATCCGGGAAATATCCGATCATATTTACTTTTCCGAATTCCTCGGCGACCTTCATTCCCGTAAGCAAATTTCTTATATTCGCCTCGCTGCTCGTGAAAAATTCATCCTGCAGCACATACCACGGTCCGACTTTTATTTTACCCTCTGAAATATACTTTTTCAGTTTTTCCTTATTTTGCGGCTTTACTTCAAGATAATCCTCAATCAGTGCGGTATGCCCGTCCAAATGAAAACTCTTAAAATCCGCGTCGGTTTCCAGCATTTTCATGCAAACATCAAGCAAATCAATAAGTCTTGCCCTGTGATATTCAAAAGGCATGTACCACTCTCTGTCCCAATGGCTGTGTGAAATAATGTGAATGTTTTTCTTCATAATTTATAAAATCCTTCCTGTTGATTTTACCCTTACTCTGTTATTATACTTTATATTTCCTTAAATTTCAAGTAGTAAAATAAATTTTTATCTTTTTCCGATATATTCGCAAACTGCGACAGCAACGGAACCATATACCGGAGCAAATTCACCAAACTCGGAAATTTCCACCGAAACCTGTTTTTTCTCACGGCTTATATATCTTTTTGCAATTTCCCCTTCAAGTATTTTAGCGGCTTCGTCTCCTTTTCTGGCGATTTCATGCCCGAGATATATAACGGACGGGTCAAACAAATTAATCAGGGTAACCAAACCGGATGCCAAATACCGGCAGCTTTTTTGAAGGTCGAATTTTTTTCCTTCTTTTATTGAGGCATACAATTCCAGACAACCTATATTGCCGCAGCTGCATTTTTTTCCGTTTATATCAATTGTAACATGACCTATTTCACCGCCGAAACCGCTTTCTCCGCGATAAATTCTGTCCTCCGACACTATCGCCGCACCGATTCCGTTTGTTACTCCGACATAGAGATAGTCGGAAACGGTTCTTGCCTTTCCGTAAAGCCATTCGGCAAGCGCCGACGCATTTGTATCTCTGTCCAGAACCACCTTGCGGTCATACCTTTTTTCCAAAAGATTTACTATATGTATATTTTTTATCCCATGAAAATTCGGCGGATTAAGTATTATACCCTCCTTGTAATCTATCGGTCCCACCGACGATACACCTATAATCTGTATCCGCTCCGTGATAACTTTGTCGAGCAGCCGGTATATCTCCGAAATAAACTTATCCTCATTAGATGGAGTTTTGGTTTTTTCCTTATATATAATTTCTCCGCACAAATCACCGACCACAACGTATAAATATTCTCTTGATATATATATTCCTGCAAAAAGTCTTGATTTTTCCTTTACTTTAAGCGCAATAGGCTTTCTGCCGAGCGCAGTATCCTCAGAACCTGCTTCCTCTATTATTTCTTCTTCGCACATTTCATAAATTATATTTGTAACCGTCATTTTGGAAAGACCGGTTATTTTGCTTAATTCTATTCTCGATATCGGCGATTTTCTTATAAGAAGCTCCAATATAAGATTCCGATTATGAAATTTTGCTTCACTTTGATTTTGTGCTTTCATTTTTTCCTCCGTATTTGTTTGATAAAATAATTATATCAAACTTTTTTATAAAAAACAATAAAAACTATTGATTTTTATTTAATTTTGTGATATTATATAGTAAAGTGATTATACTAACAAGGAGGTAATTGTTATGATTGATGTAGCATGCGTAGGAATTATGGTTGCGGACATAAAAATTCGTCCCGTAACTAAGATTCCCGAACGCGGTCTTTTGGAAAAGGTTGATATGATTGAGCTTCATTCCGGCGGTAACGCAATGACCGCCGCAATCAATATAAACCGTCTTGGACTTGACGCTGCAATTATAGGCAAGGTAGGCTGTGATTCGCTTGGGGACTATCTTATTTCCGAGCTTGAAAAAAACAATGTATGTACCGCCGGCGTTGCACGCGATGAAAAAGCTCAGACATCTGCATCGGTACTGATATTATCCGGCGACGGAGAACGAAGTTTCTTTCACTGCGTGGGAGCAGACGGAACATTCAGAATATCCGATGTTGATTGGTCAACAATTAAAGATGCTAAAATTGTATTTTTAACAGGTGTTTTTCTGCTGGATTTATTCGACAGAAATGACTTGACGGATTTCCTAAAGAAATGCAAAGAACTTGACAAAATAACTGCCGTGGATGTGTGCTGGGACAGCAGCGGCAGCTGGAATAAAATACTTAAACCGGCAATGGAGTATATCGACATTTTTATGCCCAGTATTGATGAAGCAAGAAAAATCGCCGATAAAACAGAACCGGAGGATTGCGCGGACTTCTTCTTCAGCCAAGGAGTCGGAAGCGTTGTAATCAAGCTTGGCAGCAAGGGGTGCTATATACGCGAAAAACAGGAAAGCGAAAGCAAGACGCTGCCTTGCCTGAAAGGTATTAAGGCTGTGGATACAACCGGTGCCGGCGATAGCTTCTGTTCGGGATTTCTTGCTGCATATTCAAAGGGAAAAAGCTTTGAAGAGTGTGCCCGTTTTGCAAACGCGGCAGGCGCTATGTGCGTAATGAGCACAGGTGCTGCAACCTGGGCAACAAGTTATGAAGACACCGAAAATTTTATGAAAGGAAAAGAGTAAAAATGTTAGTTACACTTGAAGAAATTTTAAAAGACGCAGAAAGACGCAAATACGGAGTAGGACTGTTTAACATGCTGAATCTGGAAATGGCACGCGGTATTATTGATGCCGCCGAGGAGGAAAAATCTCCTCTGATACTCGGAGTTGCCGAGGTTCATCTTCCGTACATTCCGTTTGAATATGCGTCTGAAATAATGGTACATATAGCCGAGCATGCAAAAGTGCCCGTATGCCTTCACTTTGACCACGGCACGGACTACAACAAAATTGTAAAAGCAATGAGCGCAGGCTTTACCTCCGTAATGTATGACGGCAGTGCTCTTCCTTACGAAGAAAACATAGCCAACACAAGGGAAGTCAGCAAGGTTGCTCATGCTCTCGGAATCAGCGTTGAAGCAGAACTCGGTCATGTCGGCGGAGCAGAGGGCGGCGGAGACGACGGAAAAGAAGCTATGTATACAGAAGTTGCAAAAGTAAATGATTTCATTGAACGTGCCGACATTGATGCTCTGGCAGTTGCAATCGGTACCGCTCACGGTCAGTATAAAACGAAACCTGTACTCGATATTGCACGGCTTGCCGAAATTTACAAAATTGCCGAAAAACCTCTTGTTTTGCACGGAGGAAGCGGACTTTCGGACAAAAACTTCCGCGATACAATTCAGAACGGTATAAGAAAAGTAAATATCTGTACCGAAATGTGTGTTGCCGCATATAACGCATATCATACCGCTTATGAGGAAAACATCAGCTTCGAAATCGGGCTTGCACTGGCAAAGAATGTTGTCCAGGAAGTTGTAAAAGGTAAAATGAGACTGTTCGGCAGCAGTAATAAAGCATAAGAAAGGATGAATTTGTTATGACAAAGCAAGAGCTTATAAACAATGCATTGGATATGTACGAAAAAGCCAAAATAGTTTTGACGGATAAAGAAAAGGAAAATATAGAAATAGCTGATTTCGGTCTTAACGACATTGAAAACACCTGTCTGACTTTGGTTACTTATATTAATACAGACAGATGCTGCGCTAAAGAAATGGTTCTTTTGCCCGGACAAAGCTGCCCCGAGCACAGACATCCGGAAGTTGACGGAAAACCCGGCAAAGAGGAAACATTCCGCTGCCGATACGGAAAGGTTTATCTGTATGTTTCCGGTGAGCCGTGCGAAAATCCGGCTTGCAAGCCTCCGAAAGGAGTATATACAGTTTCACACGAAATCGTTTTGAATCCCGGTGAGCAATACACAATTTATCCGAATACACTTCATTGGTTCCAGGCAGGAGCTGACGGAGCCGTAATTTCGGAATTTTCAACCCACAGCAGTGACGAAACGGATATATTTTCCGACCCTGACATTATCAGATAAAAACCAATCCCCTCGGAAGCTTTGTAATTTCCGAGGGGATTTTATGCAATACGCATATGTGCATAAGACTAATGAATAAACATCGCGTCACCGAAGCTGAAAAATCTGTATTTTTCTTTAACGGCGGTGTTATAGGCATTTAAAATATTTTCACGCCCGGCAAGTGCGCTTACAAGCATAATAAGCGTAGATTCCGGCAGATGAAAGTTTGTAATCAGCGCGTCAATCACATGAAACTCTTTGCCCGGATAAATAAATATATCCGTCCAGCCTGACTGTTCATGCAGCTCGCCGCCGTTAATACCTGCCGTTTCCAATACTCTTGTAGCCGTTGTTCCCACAGAAACAACTCTGCCGCCTCTTTTTTTGGTTTCATTTATTAAATCGGCAGTTTTCTGCGGAAGATTATAGTACTCCGAATGCATTTTATGATTGAGAATATTATCTTCCTTAACGGGTCTGAATGTTCCGAGCCCGACATTCAAAGTCACATAGCCGATATTAACGCCTTTTTCTTTTATTGATTTAAGCAAATTCTTTGTAAAATGCAAGCCTGCGGTAGGTGCTGCCGCCGAACCGGGATTCTTGGCATAAACTGTCTGATAGCGTTCCTTATCCTCAAGATGCTTGGTTATATAATGCGGAAGCGGCATTTCGCCGAGTCTGTCGAGGACTTCTTCAAAAATTCCGTCATATTCAAATCGTGCAATTCTGCCGCCGTCACTTATAATCTCTAAAATCTCAGCTTTTAATTCTCCGTTTCCGAATACAACCCGGGTTCCGACCCTGGCTTTTTTACCCGGGCGAAGAATAACTTCCCACTCATTTAAGCTGCGCTTATTCAAAAGAAGAAATTCAACCGCACCTCCGCTTCCCTCTTTTTTTCCGTAGAGACGCGCCGGGATTACACGGGTATCGTTTAAAATCAGGCAGTCACCCTCTTTTAATTCATCAACTATATTATAAAAACGTTCGTGCCTTATCTCTCCTGTTTTTTTATCCAGGCACATAAGTCTTGAATAAGAACGTCTCTTTGCCGGCTCCTGAGCAATAAGTTCCTGCGGCAAATCATAGTAAAAATCCTTTTTGTCCATTTGTATTAACTCCCTTTAAGATATTTTATCACCCAAATCATTCTCAGAAAAACTTGCGTTGTCTCCTGTCGGGACAGTAATCTTCGGCAGGCATTTGAGAACCCCCTCCGCAATACCCGAGGCAAGCTTATACTGATAATCCGCATTAAGCAAATTGCTCATTTCGGCATTATTTGTGATAAAGCCAACCTCTACCAGCACGGCAGGCATTTGGCTTGTTCTTGTGACAACATGATTTTCGGTCTTGACCTTTCGATTATTTGCGCCGGTATGAGCAATAAGCGCACTGAGCACTTTATCTGCAAGCTCCTTGCTTGTAACCCCATAGTCACTTCCGTTATTTTTTGCGGAATAATATACTTCAATTCCGTTCGGCGACTCGCTTGATGCCGAATTTGAATGAACGCTGACAAAAACCGCCGCGTCAAGTGCATTTGCAAAATCAGAGCGTTCTGTAAGAGTCGGATATGTATCACCCGTTCTGGTCATCTCCACATGTACACCGTTTGACCTCAGTATATCAACAGTCATTTTGGCTACTGCAAGATTTATATCCTTTTCCTTTTTGTATTCTCCGTCAAAATCACGTCCTGCTCCGCCGTCACTTCCGCCATGACCTGCGTCAATTACCACAATTTTTTCCTTTTCTGCCGCTTGATCTGCATTTTTCACGATTGTTATCATAAGTGTTTTCTTATCAGATGAAAGCTTTGACGAATAGCTTTTTAAATTATCTGTATCAATTGCAATTCTGACATAATCGTCATGAACTCCCACCCTGACGTTTTTTACAGCCGCTTTATTGACCGAAATACTGCCCGGCAGGCTGCTTTCACTGTTTTTTATATCTGCATAAACAACGCCCGATGAAGTTTTTTGCATATCTGTGACGGAATTTAATTCTCTGTCTGCCTTTACCGAAATCATTACCGCATCTCCCGAACGCTTGCAATAAACGTCCGTGAGCGTTGCCATACGGCGGACAGTATCTACTTCTATTGCATTGCCTGTGAAATTGACATCATAACCAAGCGTTTCCGAGATAAATCTTACCGGAACCATAGTTTTTGCAGACTCGCCTTTTTTTGAAATAAGCTTAGGCGCAACACCGTCCAAAAATGTTTTTTCTTCGCCGTTTACAGTCAGCTTATCGCTGCCTATTTTCATATTCATTCGTATTCCGTTACCTTCAATATATATTCCCTTTGTCTGAGCATTGTAATTAACCTTTGCGCCTGCCGCTTCAAAAACCTCCCTGACGGGAACAAGCGCTCTGTCATTAAATACTATCGGTTCAAGCGGAGTTTTAATTTTATTTCCGTTTACATAAAGATCATACAAGCTGCCCGAATAAGTATGTTCTCCGCCGTCATATTCAAGCACCAAAGCAGCATATGCATGTACACTCAGCATAAGAGCTGCCAGAACAAACAAAATAATCGTTCGTTTCAATTTTTCCACCCGTTTCCTTTCTGTTTTACCCATCGTTTTGAGCTAATCCGAAATGCTTGTACGCTTCCGGAGTTACAATTCTGCCCCTCGGAGTACGTGCCAAAAATCCAAGCTGCAAAAGGTATGGCTCATACACATCTTCAATGGTATTTGCTTCCTCGCCGATGGTTGCAGCAATTGTCTCAAGTCCGACCGGACCGCCGCCGAAATTTTTAACCATTGCAAAAATAAGCTTTCGGTCAATTTCGTCAAGTCCTATACGGTCAACCTCCATCATATCCATTGCGGCGCAAGCCACTTCTTTTGTAATCACCCCGTTATATTTCACCTGTGCAAAATCTCTTGCCCTTTTCAAAAGCCGATTTGCAATTCTTGGCGTTCCTCTCGAACGCGAAGCAATCTCTGCCGCTCCGCTTCGCTCGATTTCCACATTCAAAAGTCCTGCCGAACGCATGATTATTTTAACAAGTTCATCATCTGTATAAAGTTCAAGTCTCGACATAACTCCGAATCTGTCCCTCAAAGGCGCGGTGAGAAGTCCTGCCCTCGTTGTTGCGCCGATTAAAGTAAACTTCGGCAAGTCAAGACGGATTGACTTTGCGGACGGTCCTTTGCCTATGATTATATCCAGAGCATAGTCTTCCATTGCCGGATATAAAATTTCCTCAACGCTTCTGCTTAAGCGGTGAATTTCGTCAATAAAAAGAATATCATGCTGCGACAAATTGGTAAGAATCGCAGCCAAATCGCCTGCCTTTTCAATTGCCGGTCCGCTTGTTATTCTTATATTGACTCCCATTTCATTTGCAATTACGCCTGCAAGTGTAGTCTTTCCCAAACCGGGAGGTCCGTATAAAAGCACATGGTCGAGAGCTTCGCGCCTGTCCTGTGCAGCCTTTATAAATATTTCAAGATTTCCCTTTACCTTTTCCTGCCCGATATATTCGGCAAGTCTGTGCGGTCTCAGTCCTGTTTCTATTTCCGCGTCCTCCGGAGTATAGTCGCTTGTTACAATTCTTTCGCTGTCATCAAATATCAACTCTCGTCACCTACCTCATAAGCTTTTTTAAAGCTTGTTTTACCAATTCCTCTACATTTTCGCCGTCAGCTGCCGAAACCGCTTTCTTTGCCTCCTGCGGAGAATACCCGAGTACAACGAGCGCACTTACCGCTTCGGTCTTTGCGTCTCCGGTATCGAAATCCCGTATAGCCTCGGTATCTATGCTCTCAGCCGTTTTGAGCTTATCCTTAAGTTCCAAAATAACCCTTTGCGCAACCTTAGGCCCTACTCCTACTGCTTTTGTAATAGTTTTTGCATCGCCCGTGATTATCGCAAGCGCCAATCTTTCAACAGACGCAACCGACATAATCGAGAGTGCCGCCTTAGGCCCTACTCCCGATACCGACAAAAGATTTAAAAACATTCCGATTTCTTCATTGGTAATAAATCCGTACAAATCCATAATGTCTTCACGGATATACAGATAGGTATAAAGAGTGACCTCGCCGACCGTACCTGTCAGCCTTTCAAAGGTCGGCTGAGAAGTGAAAATTTTATATCCTATTCCGTTATTATCAATAACTGCGTAGTTTTCACCTCTTGTAATATATTTTCCCTTTATATAATAATACAATAACATCACCCTGCTAATTTATATATTAACCCATTAAATATCATATACCAATTATTATAAAGTGTCAAGTCAATATTCATTACTTTTGTTTTACATATTTATGACACTAAAAAAAGCGATGCAATAACACCGCCTTTTTTGAGACTAATTCAGCAGATAAACCCCAAATGCGAGATAACCGGCAAATATCACCCATAAAATGTACGGAAAATTCAAATATGCCGCCGTTTTGCTCAGCTTTCGGAAACTGATTGTCATTGTAATTATCAGTCCGAGAAGGAGCAAAAGCCATACAAATGCAAACAAATACGCACGCATATTAAAAAATATTATACTCCAGAAAAAATTAACAATCAGCTGCAGCGCATATATTATCAGCGCGCCTCCGGCTTCCTCCGGATTTTCACTCCTCTTTTCATAAATCATGGCACTGCTAATTCCCATGAGAATAAAAAGAACAGTCCATACAATCGGAAATACGATTCCCGGCGGACTGAGCGGCGGCTTATTTATATTTTCGTACGCCGCCATACCTCCTCTTGACAAAAAAGCCGACAATCCCCCGACTCCGAGCGCGATTGCCGCGGATATCAAATATGTTTTTTTGCGCATAAATAAATCACCTCTTCAGAGCTATTATATGCGCAAAAAATACATCAATGCAAAACAAAAGCTTAATTTTTATATACCCTTTTTTGAATCATTTCCATTTTCTCATCCAGGCAAGCGGCAATATCAGCGCATGCTCTTAAATCATTTCCCATTTCGTCATATTTTTCAATATCTTTTTTATAACAGATTTTATGCTCCAGGCTCGCCCACCAATCCATGGATATTGTGCGGAATTGAACCTCCACATTCATAAGCTTCTTTTTGTCGTGCAAAAAAATCGGAATTTGAACAATCAAATGCAGACTCCTGTAACCGTTCGGCTTCGGTGCCTGGATATAATCCTTTTTTGAAATAAGAATAATATCGTCCTGCTTCAAAAGAGCTTCCGCAAGCATATAAATATCCGACTGAAAAGAACATATTACTCTTACGCCTGCAATATCATTAAGGTTATTTTCAATTGCCTCTACTGTCAGCGGAAGCTTTTTCCGGTTCATCTTATCAATAATGCTCTCCGGTGATTTCAGACGGCTTTTTATCGATTCAATCGGATTGCGGTCATATTCCAAGGACATTTCCTCATCAAGAACATTAAACTTTGTTACAACCTCCATTATAGCGCACTGATAATAAGACATAAGCTGTTTATACGGAGTGGAATATGCGTCAATCCACTCTTTCACCTTTGATTTTGACAGCTGCGATATTAAAAGTCTGGATAAATTTTTATCATCATAAATTGACAAATCTCTCATTTTTAGCTTCTCCGTAGTATGTATTTTATAATTTAATTTTATCATGCTTTCAGCAATAAGTCAAGTAAATAAAATGTTGACAAAATATGAACCGAATGGGATCTCTCTATAATAAACGACATGCGGGAGATGTAAAAAAACGAAACTCAAAAAAGGGGATGTAAAAAGGCGGTGTACTTTTTATACACCGCCCGATTTGATTTTATAAATAAAAATCATGATTTCCTATAGTCTTATAAAACTGCCTGTTATTAATTATCCAAAAGTTGGTTGATATTGCAGGGTTGCAGAAATAAAGACTTTCGCCTGCGGTGCTTTCTCCCTTTAAAGCGCTTTTTGCCGCAAGATAGCTATCCGTCCCTGCTTCATTATAAATTCTCCCGTTAGCAACAGGAGTAAACTGGACTCCGTACTTTTTGTCGAATATCACGCCATAAATATTATCGGGAAATTCCCGGCTTTCAACACGGTTTAGAATAACATTTGCCACACCGGTTTTACCGCTCATCGGCTCTCCCTCCGCTTCGGCGTTGACTATTTTTGCAAGCCATTCCAAATCGGATTTTGTATAGCTTGTATCCGCATACTCTTCGGGAACACTGTGACCGTCAAGATTAATTTCAACAGTATATGTTTTTTCGTTCCAATCAACCTGTGCCCCGAAGCTTTCGGCAAAAAATCTTAAAGGAACCATTGTTCTGTCCTCTGAAATTTTTGCAGGCGTTGTAAGCCCGACCCTTTTCCCGTCAACATAGGCATAACTGTTACCTATACCGAGTCTTATTCTTCCGCTGTCCAGCGTTACGGTTCTGTTTGCTGCATCCCATTCAACGCTTTCGCAGCCGAGCGCATTTGCCGCTGCTCTTATCGGCATAAGTACACTCCCGTTTTCTATAATCGGCGAAGCGTCTGTTTTGATATAATCTCCGTTCACCTCTATATCTACCGGTACGGCAGCATGTGCTTTAGGCAGCATAAGCATAAGTGCTGCCAATGTAAGTATTTTTTTCATAAAAATATACACCTTTCTGATATGTTTCATCTGTTCTTCACACAATTTTCCATCCCCCGAATAATTCTCCAAGAACAATTATAACATATAAAAAGGTGTATATCAATCGGTAATATCTGTTATTTAACGCCTTCCCAATCCTTTAAGAAGCGTTCTATGCCGGCATCCGTGAGCGGATGCTTTGTCATTTGGCAAATAACCTTGTAGGGAATTGTCGCAATATCCGCGCCTGCAATTGCGGCGTCTGTCACATCCTCCGGACTTCTGATACTTGCAGCAATTATCTCGGTTTCGATTCCGTGAATATTAAATATAGCGGCAATGCTTTCAATGAGCTTGTTTCCGTCCGAGGAAATATCGTTTAATCTTCCGATGAACGGGCTCACATACGACGCGCCTGCCCTTGCGGCAAGAAGTGCCTGAGCCGGACTGAATATCAATGTAACATTTGTTCTTATTCCTTTTTTTGATAAAGCGGAAACTGCCTTTAATCCCTCTGTTGTCATCGGTATTTTTATAACAATATTCCTGTTTATTTTTGCAAGCTCAAGCGCTTCCTCAATCATTTTGTCTGCTTCAAGGCTTATAACTTCTGCCGAAATAGGTCCGTCTACGATAGTTGTAATTTCCTCAACAACCTCTTTGAACACTCTGCCCTCTTTTGCAATCAGCGACGGATTGGTTGTCACTCCGCAGATTACTCCCATTTCATTTGCTTTTCTGATTTCGTCCGTATTGGCGGTATCAATAAATAATTTCATATTCTTTACATCCTTTCATTAACTGAATATTTCATTTTCGCATTTAGCACATAAATAATGATATATCGGCAAATGCAGTTCCTGTACCTTGTAAGTCTCAGTTTCCGGTGCATGGATAACAACGTCCGATATTTTATCGAGCTTATTTTCCTTTTTCCCGGTCAGACCTATCACCTTCATTCCGCAAGCCTTTGCCACCTTTGCGGCATTTACGACATTTGCGGAATTTCCCGAAGTGGTTATCCCTATCAGGACATCTCCCGGCTTTGCATAGCCGAATACCTGCTGGGCATAAACCATGTCCGGGCTGACATCATTGGCAAAGGCGGAAATAAGCCCTGCATGAGCAGTCAGCGAAATTGCCGGAACCGCCCCCTGAAGATTATCAGCCAGATATTCACCGTCCTCAAAAGATGCCAGCTTCGCTCTCATATCCTCCGATATTTTCCGTTTCAGCAAAAATCCTTTCATAAGCTCGCCTACAATATGATCACTGTCGGCACAGCTGCCGCCGTTACCGCATACTAAAAGCTTGTTCCCAT
>CAKSFY010000051.1 GCA_934454035.1 uncultured Clostridia bacterium
GGGAGCAGACAAAATAGCTTGCTCCCCTAAAAAAATTGTGCTTTTTTGTGTCTACTTACTTGACTACAGTTCAAAATGTACCATATTTACTTAATTCTTTTGTTGCCATTTGTTATCTTCTCCTTTTATATTTAATTATTTTTGTATTTGTTATAATGAAAATGTGTGTATTACACGACTTTCCATAAATCTTTTGAAAAATATTCCGATATAGCATTATCTAATTCTATATCCTATTTATATACCCAATTTATAAAATCGTCTTTCTCTAATGACGGTATCATTCTTATCGGATATATATTTTTTTCCTTACATAACCATTGTTTTAATTTTAATCTCTTACATATGTATTCCTTTTCCATACATAATTCCTCCTTTATTATTTCTTTATTATTTTTTGTATAGTATATAAAAAGCCTCTTGCATTCTTTTTACAAAAGACTGTTTTAACATAATTTATTTTTTCTCTTTCGAAAAACTACCTTCCTACCAAAGACTTTTTCTCTGGGGTAATTTTTTGACCCCTCTAAAACCCAGTATTTATGCGGTTTTCAAGCCCTTTCATTTTTGTCCTGTTCAATTTGATCGACAAGATTTGTTGTGATCCCTTGTTTTTGTTGATTTTTTAAGCTTATTCTTATTCTTTTGTTTATTTCTGTATTTTCTATAGCATTCATCACACAAATCTCTTTTACATCTTTCTCCCATAATAAACCACTTTTTACCGCATTCAGGGCATATTTTTGTCAAACTTTTCTCAGGATATTTAACTTTACAATTGTCACAAATGCGCGTATTTTTATCGGTAACAGTACCACACTTATAACAAGTATATATTTTTTGTTTTCTCAGAAAGGGATTAAACCAATCAAGCAAACGATAATAAAAATCATAAGCCGTAAATATATATTGTTCCTTATCATCAAAATCCGAAAATATATCATTGGTAAAGATAGTGCTTTGATAATCAAAAATGTTTTTTTTAACCCAACTTTCATATTTTTCCGTAAAAATACCCTTATCACAAAAATCATACACTGTACCCTTAAATTTATATGACATATGTAAAGATTTCATCAGAATAGGCATATCAGAAAATAAATGATTGTCTAACGGATATTTTTCATTATTTAATAAATTTATTCTCCAGACAATGTAATGCCCAAACAAAACACGTTTTTCTCGATAATTCATATCTTTGTTATTAACAATAAAATCTATATGTTTCTTAGGAATTGAAAAGCTTGTTATTTCTGTTTTTTTCAATCCATAATTTTCTACATTTTGTATTGCTGATTTTACATATTTGACAACTTTTTTCTTTAGAGATATATCTACCTTTTCTTGTTGCCCATTTTTTCCAGTACCCATGCGGTCGCTCAACCAATAGTCTTCAAAATCACTTATTACTTCTTCTTTAGTCATATTCAACGGACAAAACCAATTTAAAAAGAATTGTTTCAACTCAGCAACAATAACATCCCTTGTAGCTTTATTGTATTTTCTTACACTGTCTTTAATATCAGCATTTTCTTTTCTTAATTCTTCATACCGATATGCAGCATAATAATAGCACTGCACGGAAAGACTTCCGTTTTCACGATTTTTCTCTAAAAATGTTTGTTTTTCTTTTAATGTATCATATAATAATTTGTTATTTAAAATTTTTTGCATACTTTTTCCTCCGTTTCATTCGTCTTCCTTTCCATACTGGTTTACGCAACTTTTTATATTATATATCTTAAAACCCCAGTATTTAAGCGTATTTCAAGAAGATTGACATTTGGATATATATTTCCTTAAATGTCGTATTTTAATTGTACCACTATAAACTTACAAAAGTCAATATGTTTTAAAGAGTTGTAATAACACTATAAATCTTTGACATTATTTATTCATAAAGTTACTATAAAAATTATCACAAAATGATAAAAATTGACCTTCTTAAAATCCTTATTTATAGGGGTTTTAAAAGCGCATAAAACTCATATTTTATGTGTGTAAATAACTTTACTCATAAATTCATAAGAGGACTAAATTTAACAGCCATATCCAACACACTCTCATCATTCAACCCCTGCAAATATCTTTGTGTTATTGAAATATTTTCATGCCCTAATAATCTTGATAAACTATATACATCTAAGCCGTTTCTAAGTTGTGCCTGTGCAAAGTAATGTCTGAATGTATGCGGACTACATCTAACAGTGTCATCAATATCAGTATTATTTTCAATAGTTTTAAAAATTCTTTCAACCGTTTCAACGGTTAAAGGGAGACCTGTTCTTGACAAAAATAAATTATCGTACTTTACTACCTTTCCCTTAAAATATTTATCATAGGCTTGTCTATACTTTATTAACTGTTTCGCCAACATAGGAGAACAACTAACAAATCTTTGTTTATTTCCTTTTCCATGTATTAAAATTCTTTCTATTGACACCATATTAAATTTTAAATCACACAATTCCGAACACCTTATACCAGTGTCAATAATCATATAAACAATGGTTTTATTCCTTATATTCAAATATCCTTGATTATTATAATATTTAAGTATTTTCTTTATATCTACATCAGAATATGTTTTTATGACACACTTTTCTTCTTTTAGCCAATTAATTTTCAGCATAGGATTTATAGGAATATAATCATTATCTTTTGCGTATTTATAAAAACCTCTTAAGCTTTTAATGACACCGTTTAAATATCTGTCCGAATTACCCATTTCCTTTTTTTGAAGAATATACTGTTTTATAATTAAATTATTTGTCTTTTCAATTTCTGTTATGTTGTTTTCTTTCAAAAATTTAAAGAATAATAAACAATCATTTTTTACACTTTTTATTGTTTTTGGGGACAAATTTCTAATTTTACAATCCAGTAAATATTCCTCTAACTGAGTTACGATATACATACCGCGCACCACCTATAAAAAAATAATATATATATCATCATTCAACGCATTTTCGTATTTTATGATAGATATATATATTATTTAAAAGTCAACATATGTATTATAATTATAGGTTGAAACCAATATTATTCTTCATCCTCAGGGGCATCCCAATTGTGATACACGTTTTGCACGTCGTCGTCATCTTCAAGATTCTCTAAAAGTTTACCCATCATCAGCAACTGTTTTTCATCAGTAAGCGTAACGGTAGTCTGAGGAATCATGCTTATTTCAGCAGATGACAAAGTGTATCTTTTTTCAAGTTCATCACGGACTGTATGAAAATCCTCCGGTGATGTAGTTATCTCATAGTAGTCCTCGCCTGCCTCAAAGTCCTCTGCGCCGGCATCAAGTGCGTCCATAGTAATTTCATCTTCATCAATTTCATCTTTTTCAATTACAATAACACCTTTTTTGTCAAACATAAAGCTTACACAACCGGTCTGACCCATATTTCCGCCGAACTTATCAAAAAAATGACGTATATCCGCTGCGGTTCTGTTTCTGTTATCGGTCAAGGTTTCCACTATAACTGCCACGCCGTTCGGTCCGTAACCTTCATATGTGATATTTTCATAATTATCCGCATCGGTGCTTCCTGCTGCTTTTTTAATAGTCCTCGAAATGTTGTCGTTCGGCATATTTGCGGCACGGCCTTTGGCTATAGCATCCTTCAAACTGGAATTGTTGTCGGGATCCGGTCCGCCGGCTTTTACGGCAACAATAATTTCGCGCGCAATTTTAGTAAAAATTTTCGCCCTCTGAGCGTCATTTGCTCCTTTTTTTCTCTTAATTGTACTCCATTTAGAATGACCTGACATTATATTCTCTCCTAACTCAAATAATTGCGAAACCGATAAGTTTCGCAATTATAAATTATTCTTTATTTTCCTGCTCCATAGCAGACTGATATGCCTCAAAATTTTCCGCTTTTTTTACATAATCATGCTTGGGGGCGGTCTTTTTGTAGTTTAAATATGATTCGGTGTACGAATCGGATGATGTTCTTTTTTCCGCAGGTGCACGATACGGTTTTCTTGCCGGTGCATTCTTCGGAGCAATTACAACCTTGCGGTAAGGGTCTTCACCTATTGAAAATGTTGTTACATCTTCATTATTCTGAAGGCTGGCATGAATTATGCGTCTTTCATACGGATTCATAGGTTCAAGCGTATGCTTTTTACCTGTACGCGCAACCTTTGCAGCCAATCTTGACGCAAGTGCCAAAAGCGCATCCTCGCGTTTTTTTCTGTAATTTTCAGTATCGAGAATTACCTTGATGTAATCATCATTTTCGTGGTTTACTATAAGTGAAGTAAGATATTGAATACTGTCGAGAGTATCGCCTCTTTTACCTATAACAATACCCATATGTTCTCCCGACAAAACAATATTTAACTCATTTCCGTTCGATTCAGCATCAATATTAACTTCCATATTCATTGCAGCAAACAATTTGTTCAGGAATTGTTTTGCCAATGCAGCATTTGCATCCTTGATGCTTACTTTAACCTGTGCGTCCTTTGAACCGAGTCCCAAAAATCCTTTTGTTCCTTCATCCACTATTTCAACATCAACTTCATTACTGTCCGTTATATGCAGTTCTTCCATTGCCGCCTTTATCGCTTCATCAACGCTTTTTCCCGTTTTTTCTGTTTTTTTCAGGAAGTTTAACATCAAAATCATCTCCTTTTTTCTTGAAATATAAATTGATTATATACTGCTGGAACATTTGCATCAAGTTAGATACAATCCAGTAAAGTCCAAGCCCCGACGGAAGAGTGAATGCGAAAAATCCCGTCATAACAGGCATCATAATATTCATTGACTTATTCATACTTGCCGCAGGACTGTCTGTCTGCTCGGGCATTTGAGTCATTTTTTGCGATTGACGGATAGAAAGCCATGTCGTCAGCATCGCAAGAATCGGAATCAATATAAGTAAAACTCTGTCGGGGTGCGCAAACTGCCCGGATAATATATAACTTACCGAAACAGACGGAACGACCGACAAATCAAGTCCCAAAAAGCCGAAATTCATAACCCATGGGTCTGTTGAGCCGTTTATGAGCCCGCTCCATGTCGAAAGCTGAATCTGGGAAGTCTTTACAAGCTGCTTTATCGGGGTATCCTTGAGTTTACCGATAATAGTCCCGTATTTTGCACCCATTTGAGTTACGATATCGGTAGCCTTGGCAATTGCCTCCGCGGCGGTAAAATCCACCCCCAAAAGATAAGTAAGCGGTTTTTGAATAACCTGGTAAAGACCAATCAATATAGGAAACTGCAGTAAAACCGGCAGGCATCCGCCTGTCATGCTGATATTATTTTCCTTATAAAGCTTCATGGTTTCAGTCTGAAGCTTCTCTTTATCATTTGCATATTTTTTTTGCAGCTCCGCCATATACGGCTGGAGTTTCTGCTGCTTACGCATTGCTTTCTGCGAATGAATCGCAAGCGGCATAAGTATTAGCTTTATTAAAATTGTAAAAATTATAATTGCCCATCCGTAATTCTGAACCAAATCATATATATGGTCAATTATAAAACCCATCGGACGGGTTATCAGTACCTCAAACATATTTTTCCTTTCCATCCGTTTTCAAAGACGCTACTTTAAGGGATCGTAACCGCCCTTATGAAACGGGTGACATTTAAGTATTCTTTTCACGGCTAAAAATCCGCCCTTTACGGCGCCGTATTTTTCGATTGCTTCAAGAGCATATTCCGAGCATGTCGGCACAAATCGGCAACACGCGCCGCCCTTGTACGGTGAAATCGAAGTTCTGTAAAATTTAATTGTCCAAATCAATATTTTTTTCATTATTCATTAATTCAAGCTTATGAAAGGCGTAACGAACATCTCTGTAAATTACATCAAAATTTTTTCCGACTGCTTTCATCCTGGCAACCATGACCACATCATAACCCGGCTTAAGCCTGTCCTCCGAAAGCCGATAGCTTTCTCTCATAAGCCTCTTTATACGATTTCTCGTAACGGCTTTTCCGATTGATTTTCCGCAGGTAAGTCCCAACCGGTTTTTTTGCAGTCTGTTTTTCATAGCATATACGACAACATATCCGCAGGCAATACTTTTGCCCCTGTAATACAGACGTTTGAAATCCTTATTAAGCTTTAAAGCAGTTGTTTTTTTCATTATTCCGCCTTTTTAATCGATAATAAGTTAAAAAAGGCAAAAAGCAGAAGGCTTCTGCCTCTTACTTTTCGCCTTGCGTTTTACGCTGACAATTTCTTTCTGCCTTTTCTGCGTCTGCTGGATAAAATCCTTCTGCCCGAAGCAGTTCTCATTCTTTTTCTGAAGCCGTGTTCTTTTTTTCTCTGGCGTTTTTTTGGTTGATAAGTTCTTAACATTGTTTCAACACCTCCCGATATTTATACTGGTATTCACTAACCCTCGGCATTTCTCCGAAAATTAGATATCATATCTATTATAAATAATTTTATATCGATTGTCAAGAGTTTTTTTCCAAATTTCAGATTTATTTTACGAATTTGTGTAATATAGCCGTAAAGTCAGGCATTATAATAACCAAAAGTTACAAATTACATTCTGAATTTTTTCGGATAATGATTTTTTAAAGTTCCGCCGCTCGCTTTTCCCCAGCCCAGCGGATAGCCGTCCGCAAGCACACAAACCCAGCCGTTTAAACCGCACTCAAGCACATCGCCGTGCAGATATTTTTTAACTGCTTCGTCATCTGTATCCAAATTAATCTTTTTTTTGAAATCGTCGGCACAATGTGCATGAGCAAGCGCATACGACGGCTCGAACCGTCCTTTTTTTAAATCACCAAGATAAAGACCCGGGCGCAGGACGCGCAGTTTATCAAACGAAATTTCCGTCGGAAGCAGATAAAGTCTTTCGCCGAAAGTATGAAATACGCCTTTATGCACCGTATTAAATGACTCCTTTTCAAATATGCGAAAAATATCGGGCGGCTCATTATCTTTTTCTTGCCTTATCAGGGCACAGTCTCCGCTTTTTTTAAACAGTGCCGCAAAATGCCCCTCTCCCTTTGCCAAATGCGGAAAAATACGCTTTGTGTAACCAAGCTTGTCAAAACCGTCCGCCGCTCCCAGTGCTTTTATCGGCTCCAAGGTGATGTTCGGATAGTTCGCAAGAATATAATCAACATTTTTTTCATTTTCATCCAACGAAAATGTACAAGTCGAGTAAATCAGGCTTCCACCCGGCTTCAGCATACCCAGAGCACAGTCTAAAATATGTCTTTGCCTTACCGCGCAGGACAATGTATGTTCAACGCTCCATTCCCTTATTGCCTGCGGTTCTTTTCTGAACATTCCCTCACCGGAACACGGTGCGTCAACAACGATTTTATCAAAAAATTCCGGGAAACGTTTCGCCAAATTTTCCGGCTTCTCATTGGTGACAATCACATTTTTTCCGCCGCATCTTTCTATATTTTCCGCTAATATCTCCGCTCGCTTCGGAATAATTTCATTTGCGACAAGAAGTCCCCTTTCGCCAAGTCTTTCCGCAATTTGTGTGGATTTTCCTCCCGGTGCGGCACACAAATCAAGAATGTAATCGTCCTTTTCAACCGGCAGTGAAGCAACCGGCAGCATGGCTGACGGTTCCTGAAAATAAACCGCACCTGCCGCATGATACGGATGTTTTCCCGAAATAACGGACTTATTTGTGTAATATCCGTTTTCGCACCACTCAACACGCTCCGCATTTCCGAGTATTTTTTCGGCATTTTTTTTAATAATACGAACCCCGGCATATTCCTCTTCAGCCTGAAAAGCTTTCTTAAAAGCCTCATAATCTCCGCCCAGCATATTTTTCATTCGTTTTTCAAATTCAATAGGTAAATTCATTATAGCTCCTTACATTATCGGTGAGAACAATCTGAAAAAGCCTTCAAGCATAATATTTTTCAGTCCTCTGTTTTTATAGTGCTCAAGCGTCAGCTCCGTACACTTTTTGCTGTCATCCGCAAAAATATCCCTGCACATTCCGCATATTTTGTCTCCGTACATAAATGCATTAAGCTCAAAATGCAGCTGAAAGCTTCTCATATCAATATTGGTTGTTCCGATGGTACATATCTCATCGTCAACTACAATACTTTTTGAATGAATAAAACCCGGATAAAGATACACTTTAACGCCTGCTTCGAGCAATTCGCCTACATATGACATTGTGGAATAATACACATACGGCTTGTCCGGTGTGCCGGGAATCATCACACGTACATCCGTACCCGACTGTGCCGCCGTCGTAACTGCCATCATAAAAGCTTTTTCCGGCACAAAATACGGGGTTTGAATATAAGCGTACCGTTTCGCATTTCCGAGCATTTTTATCATGCCGAATTCAATTTCATCAGCCTTTGAGTCAGGTCCCGATGCTACAATCTGCATCGGCACTCCGTCCTCTGTCTGTGAATGTACCGACGGGAAAAATGTTGACATTCTGTTCGTAAGACGTTCATTCGTTGAAAATTCCCAGTCAAGCGCAAAATACTTTTGAATCTCAGCCACGGCACTGCCCGTAATCCGCATATGGGTATCCCTCCATACAAGCTTTTTTCTGCTCATATACTCATCGCCTATATTCATTCCTCCAAGATATGCAATCTTTCCGTCAATGACCGCAATTTTCCGATGGTTTCTGTGGTTCAGCTTTGAAAAAGAAAAGAGACGAACCGGAAAAAACTCCGCCACATGAGCAGACTCACAAGCCCGAAGCTCATTAAAAGACCGTCTCGGCGTAAGTATCGAGCCGAAGCCGTCATACAAAAGACGAACCTCAACGCCTTCACGCGCTTTTTTTGTAAGCGCCGTCAATACTTTTTTGCCTATATCATCATTATGAATTATAAAATAAAGCATGTTTATTGTTTCCTTTGCATTTTCAATATCATGCAAAAGCTCGGCAAATTTTTCATTGCCGTCCGTAATGATTTTGACATCGTTGTCATAAGTGAATCTGCCGTGTCCTGCTTTAAGCAAATAACGATACACGTTAATATGCTTTTTCATTTCATCTGTCAGCGGTTTTTTGGTATCTTTTATGACAGTTTGCAAAATATTATTGTTAAGCTCCTGTTTTTGCACATATTTCTTTCTTGTGTGCGACTTAAGCCCCAGCCCGAAAACAAAAAACAAAATAACGCCGACAACAGGTAAAAATGCAAAGCAAAGCGCCCACGCCATAGACACAACTGGATCGCGCCGTTCAAAAAAAATTATTGCAATCATAATAAGAAAGCTTATAAGATAGCAAGCCGCCAGAACGTAAATCATTTTTTTCTCACCTTTTTTAAATACAAAATATAATATATAATTACTGCAAAAAGAACACCCGAAAAATCTATCCATATATCGGTAACCATATCGCTGCGCCCCTCAACAAAATGCTGCAAAAGCTCATCCGAGCATGCGGTCAAAAGTCCGAAAAACATCACATGCACAAACCTGTCGGTAAATTTATTCTTTCCGTACAAATATGCCATGCTTATCATCAATGCCTGCACAAAGAATTCCGTCATATGCGCGGTCTTTCTGACAAAAAAAGTTAATTGATTTACATCTGTAAACCAAATATACTTCATCAGAAAATTAACAAAAAAAGCACTGGATTCGGAGGACTCAGCCGCAGGCTGAGCCGAATTGAATAAAATAAATACCGTCGCAAAAACCGCCAATACGGCAAAAATATACGATTTATTCTTCATCTTTAAAATAACAGTCTCCTTTTTTTGATTCAGTCCGGTCACACTTTGTCTATATATACTCTCAGCCGATTATGCGGTCCGTCTCTCTTTAAGGGCAATTGAGACAAAATCGGCAATCCGTAAAAACACTCATTACCCAAATGACTTTATACTGCTATTTTACCATATTTTTGCGTGCAATACAATATCTTTTTTAAAATACCGGAATTATTTATATGCCTTAGGCGAGACGCCGGTAAGCTTTTTAAAATATCTTGAAAAATGACTGCCGTCATAAAAGCCCGTTTCACATGCTATTTCGCTCACGCTCATTTTTCCCTCCTCTAGCAGAGTCACGGCATTTTCAATTCTGATTCCCATTATATATTCATGAACCGACTTCCCAAGTTTTTTCACAAACATTTCATTTATGTAATTCGGATGAAAATGAAAGATTTCCGAAAGCAAACCATTCGTTATATTTTCATTGTAGTGCTCGCGTATATATGCGGCAATGTCTTCCGCTGCATACCTGCCGGGCGCAATGGATGATTCAGCCTTTTTTCTTACCGCCGTTACCAATGCTTCCTCAAGCAAGGCAGAGGTTTTCATCTCATAATAAGGATACTTTTTTGAATACTCGGTCTCTATTTTCAGAAATATATTTTTAAGCTCGTGCATTCCGGATACAAGCATATATGTATTAAGAGTTGTTTCATCTTCAAATTTTACATTTTCGATAACAAACAGCCCGCTTGTTCCGGGTGTATTAATCGGCGGAACGGGGATATTTATATGTCTGTGATTCTGTGTATAATCAAAATTCACTGCCATATAGCGTACATTAGACGGAATATACCGATACGGGACATCCGAATTAATTATGAGCACATCACCTTTTTCCATATGCACTGTATTGCCGCCGATTTCTATTTTTCCGACACCGCAATCCGTATAAAAAATCCGGCAATCACAGGGAATATACTCCGAAAAACTTCTGTCCGCGGAAAAATCAAGAGTTCTTGAATAGCGGACAAACGGTTTGATTTCGCTAAACAACATTTGCAACACTTACTTTCTTTGATTTATACAAATTTAACTTTATTGCATGAATTGATTATACCATACTTTTATGTTAAAATCAAGCTAATAAAAATAAGGAGTTGTTATTATGATTGAAAGAAAAGTAAATCCCAAAGGGAAAATAGCAATATTCGCAGTCGCACACGGAGTGTACGACAAACAATTTTACGGTCTTTTTGATAATTTGATGAAATACCACCATGATTTATGCGAAAAAATCAAATCATTCGGAGCCGATGTGGCAGATTTCGGAATGATTGACTCAAGCGAAAAGGCTTTCGGCATCATTCCCCAAATTCTTGCCTCCGATGCAGATGTTGTTTTCTGCAATATGGTTACATACGCTACTTCGTCGGTTTTTGCACCGATAATAAAAGCAGTTGACAAGCCGTTTATACTGACGGCGCTGCAGCCGCTCAAAGCACTCGACTACACGAAAGCTTGCACATTTACTCAGCTTGAAAATGACAATATTTGCTCCGTACCGGAGTTTTGCGGCGTTGCGATACGAATGGGCAAAAAAATCAATGATGTAATCATAGGTTCGCTCTACAACGATGCAAAGGCTGACGATATGCTCAAAGAATGGTGCCTTATTGCAGGTGTTCTTAATTCACTCAAAGGCGCAAGAATAGGACTTATGGGTCACGTTCTGGAAGCCATGTATGATATGCACGCCGACCCGACTGCCATTGCCGAAGCATTTAATCTGCATGTTCCCCTTTTGGAAATTGACGATATGCTCAAAGTGTACAACACCGTCACTGCCGAAGAAACAGAAAAAAAGAAAAAAATAATATGCGAAGAATTTGATATGCCCGAGCCGAAGGGAGATCCCGTAACCTCCAAACTAACCGATGAAGATTTGGAACAAGCGGCAAAAAGTGCGGTCTGCCTTGATAAATTTATTGAAAAATACAATCTTAACGGACTTGCATACTATTACGAAGGAAAAGACGGAACCATTCAGCGCACGCTTGCGTCTTCGCTTATAGTCGGCAATTCCATTCTCAATGCCGAAGGCATACCGATGTGCGGAGAGTTTGATATAAAAACCTGCATTGCAATGCTGATTATGGACAGACTGGGAATAGGCGGCAGCTTTGCGGAATTTCATCCGTTTGACTTTAATGAGAATTTCATATTTGTAGGTCATGACGGACCGCACCATTTGAAAATTGCCGAGGGCAAACCTATTTTAAGAAGCCTCAAAAAATATCACGGCAAACCGGGCAGCGGTGCGTCGGTTGAATTTAAGCTTAAAGAAGGTCCTGTCACAATGCTCGGAATAACTCAAAAATACGACGGTAAATTCAAATTTGTTGTAGGAGAGGGAATATCTGAAAAGGGGCCGATTCCTCCGACAGGCAATACAAACACAAGAGGCTTTTTCGAGCCCGAAACGCGCGAATTTATCAAAAAATGGGTTATGGAAGGACCTACTCACCACTATGCACTCGGGATAGGTCACTACGCAAGCACAATAATGAAAATAGCCGACGCACTCGGAATAGATGCGGTTACGGTAAAATAAGGAGGAACTGTAAATGTTTGAACAAATTACTCTGGAGGTTTCTTTAAAACCTTTCAAAAAAACAGACAGTGAATATATAAAAAAGACGATAAAACAAATATATGAGGATTGGCGTCCTCTCATTAAAAACCGAAAGGAAATTTCAATAATGTTCTGGACATCGGACGGGAGCGAAATTCTTGATTACGGCGGTAATCTTGATGATGAGTTTGACTGGTGCCGGTATATCGGTCTTGCAAACAAGCCTTTTTCCGATGAAACAACCGACCCTCTGGTGTCAATTCACGAAAGAAAAAGACTGTATATCGACAATCCTCCGAAAATGACATATAGGATATTAAAAGAAATTATAACCGCTTTTAAAATTGAGGGGAAAAAGCTTTATCCCGACTCCAAAATAACTGTCGGTGAAACCTTTGACATAGGTCCGGAATTTGCCCTGTCGGACTTCAAATACAAGCGCCATAACGAAATATGCGAGGGGTCTACCGAGGATCTTGACGGTCATGCCTTTGTGAATTCTTACAGCGTTCTGGCAGCGGACAATCACCCATATGCCGGATATCCCGACGGAATTCCCGACAAGACGCCTTTCGGCGAATTTCTCGGCAGACAGACAAAATGCCTTTTTGATGATGTCGGCTTTGACTATTTATGGCTTTCCAACGGAGTCGGATTCGCACCGAATCCATGGAGTGCAACCGGTGCACTATTTGACGGAGAGTGCTTCCATACCGAAAAGCTTGCCGAAGTGCGTGAAAAAATATTCGGATTCTGGAAAAATTTCCGCAAGGAATGTCCCGGCTATACAATCAAAACCAGGGGGACAAATTATTCTGCCGGAATAGATTATGCCACCGACGGAGTCTGCCTTTATGACATATACAAAGCCAATCTTAATATTGTTCCGCCCCCAAATTCACCGTGGGCAGCACTTGACGGAGATTACGGACTTGAACTTATGGGACATATGACAAGAAATGCCGAAATCCCCGACAAAGACTTTATGTTCAGATATTATATTCACGACCCCTGGTGGGTAAATACACCGTGGTATGACAGATACGATTCCCAGCCTCATGACATATATATGCCGATGGCACTTTCAAGAATAGACAAATCCGGAAAGACTTGCTCCGCAGCTCTGTTCAATATTTTGTCGATTGACAACTCCTTCGGCAATATGCCCGAAAGCTGTATAAATGAGCCTATTCCGCATATATTAAAAGCGGAAAAAGACGCTCCCGACGAACCTGCGCCGTTTGTTTGGGTTTATCCGTTCAGAGAATATACTACGGCATCCAAAGACAGTCTGCTCAAAAAAATACTTGCCGGTGATTGGTTTATTTGCTCCGCAATAAACGACGGGTTTCCGCTTTCGACAATAGTTTCATACGATAATTTTAAAAAGCATGATAAAAACCTGTATTCAAAATCCGTGCTGGTTGCGCCCGTACCCGATGATGATGACTGTGAATTGCTTGATTATGCAAACAACGGCGGAAAGGTTATCTTTTACGGCTCATGCAAAAATGCAGGCAAAAAATTTCTTGATTATTTCAAACTGATGCCTGTTAGTCAATCAGAAAATTATATCAAAGAGCTCTTTCCCGACATTCACAATGACGGAATATATCCTAAGCAAATCAAAGCCTGCCTAACATTGTCGGAAAACCCTGATGGTTATCCGCTCTTTGCAAAATACAAAAAATCGCTATGGTTCAGGGGGGATATCGGCGGAGAGCAAAAATTTGACAAAAAGCATATTGTTCCGTATGACGGCAGCAAAATTGCAAGAGGTGAAACACTTTTAAGAGGACTGCTGTCATCTTTCGGTTATGAAATAAAATTTCAAAAGCCGTCCGGCAGCTTACCTGCTCCGGTAATTATGCTGAGCAGAAGCAACAACGCCTGCATTTTCTCCGCATTTTCACCGAGCACGACCGTCAAAACATACTTAAAATTCCCTCTCGGTGCACCGATTTTATCGGCAGGTGAAACGGAATTAAAGAACGGTTGTTCAACCTACTCGTTTGCAAAATCAGAACACCGCGAATGCAGAATATTTGTTGAGCAGGAGGAAGGAATCATAAGCGCAAAGGAAATTGCTCCGGTCAGCGTGAAATATAGGCGCAGAATTCTGGTTTCGGGTCTGAAAAATGCAACCGTTCGCTTCTTCGGTGAAAGCTATTGTGCAGATAAAGTTGACGCAGTACTTAATTCATCTCCGGACGCATGGTATCCTGCAGACAGTTTTGACGGCGGCATAGTAAAATCAGACGAGTTCGGAACATATTACAAAGCAAAAAATGTAACCGGGAATATTGCATTTGAGATGCCTTACCCCGATTAATAAAAAAAGCCCGAAGCGCAGAAAA
>CAKSFY010000052.1 GCA_934454035.1 uncultured Clostridia bacterium
AAACTCGGCTATCCTGCCCGTTAAAAACAGATATTTTGTCATAGAGAAATTGAATTTACAGAAAAAACTTCACACGCCCAAAACGGCATAGCAGGAACGGAATACACCTTCCCTGCTATGCCCGTTTAATAACTATCTTTATTGCTTTTTATTCCCCATATAGAACTTGTTTTTCTCGCAAGCTTTTGCTTGTAATTTGTTGAGTGCTTCACCGAAACGCTGAAAATGCGTTATCTCTCTTTGACGCAGAAATTTGATAACATCATTTACATCCGGGTCATCGGAAAGCTTCAAAATATTATCATATACCGCCCTTGCCTTTTGTTCTGCTGCAAGATCCTCATAAAGATTGGTAATCGGATCGCCGGTTACTGCAATACTTGCGGCAGTAAACGGAGACCCCTGAGAGCTTTGCGGAAATACCGATATGCCGTTATCGGCATAATATTCAAATGTGTTCATTTTATTCCAATCATCCGGAGCTGTTCCGTTTGATAATTGTGTCACTAATGTACCTACCATTTCAAGATGTCCAAGCTCTTCTGTTCCTATATCTGTAAGCAACCCCTTTGTCACATCATCCGGCATGGTATACCTTTGCGAAAGATATCTCAAAGATGCTCCCAATTCACCTCCGGGACCTCCGTACTGCGTTATTACAATGTTTGCAAGTCTCGGATTTGGTTTTGATATTTTTATCGGACGCTGAAGAAATTTTTCATATTTAAACATTATTGATTTGCCTCCTTTTCCCACGGCCACGGTGAATCAAGCCAATTAAACGAATCAAACGCAGCTGCCGAGTACGGAGTCAACGGTCCGTATTCTTTTTCATAATCCGACTGCATTTTTTTAGTTTTTTCTACCAAACTTTTAAATAATGTAAATGCCTTTTTATCATCCGGATGCGTATCCAGATACAAAAGCATATCATACGCTGCAAAATTATACGACTGCAATTCTTTTAGCATTTCAAATTTACTATCCATCATTCCAGCCCTCCCAAAGCAGTGCATTTTTTTCCGTATTCCTGCATTGTTATAACCAATTCCGGAAAAAGACTTGCATTCTTAAGTGCATCCCCGGCAGAATAAACGTTTTTTTCGTTGTATTGCTGCACCGGAACGTATGCATATCCCACACAACCGAATTGGCAAGACTCTGCATTTTTGCAATTATCCATATTATCCATATAAAAACTCCTTTTTATTTTCTAAACAGATATATCTGTCTTTACATAATATTCGGATTATGGTAAACTTGCTACACCAACAATATGTTAAAAATGATATTTTGCAGTGCTTTAATATGGTTTTTTTTATTTACTTTGTCAAAATATCATTTATGCTATTGACATTTCATCGCGAAAGTGAGATAATATCTGCAAGTAATAGATTTATATAATCAACTTACGGTAGAGGCGCGGTTTTTATCAGTAATGCATTATTAAGCAGGACAAGCTATAGTGCATAAAAGGAAACGCCGCCGAAATATATGATTGGTTGTCCTCCGGTCATATGTTGGGCTGCAGCAGAATATGTTGCAGACTGTCACTTTTGTGAAGCGCTATCTGTAGTTATATGTATTAAGCGGATTTTTTGCCGTGTGCGTTTTAACTATAGACGCTCACGGCTTTTTTAGTGTCTTTCGGCACGAAATAATAAAAATTTATAAAAGGTGGTCAAACTTATGAAAAAATTACTCTCTGTTCTTTTGGCAGCATCAATGATGATGGGGCTCGGCGGCTGCGGCAGCTCGAAGGATACTCAAACCGAGAAAGATGACAATGTTCTGAAAGTCGGTATGGAGTGTAACTACGCTCCCTACAACTGGTCTCAGCCTACCGATGCAAACGGTGCACTTCCGATTGCAAATGTTGACAATATGTACACCAACGGATACGACGTTCAGGTCGCACAAAAGATTGCCGATTCAATGGGCAAAACACTTGAAATTTATTCCTATGAATGGGACAGCTTAATTCCGGGTGTTCAATCGGGCAAGCTTGATATGATTATCGCCGGTATGAGTCCGACATCTGAAAGAAAAGAAAAAATCGACTTTTCAAATAATTATTTCACTTCTAACCTGGTTATTGTAACTAAAAAAGGTAATTTGTCGGATGTGAAGTCAATTGCTGATTTGGATGGCAAAAAAATTGCAGCTCAATCCGGAACATTCCATCTTGACGCTTTAACCGCTCAAACAAAGGCTCAGGCTGAAGAAATGAACGACTTTACAACGATGCTTATCGCATTGGGCGCAGGCACTATCGAAGGCTATGTAGCCGAAGAACCGACAGCTATGGCAGTATGCCTTGACCCGACATATGATTATATTCCTCTTGTTAATAACGACACAGGTTTCTCTGTTGAAGATGATGAAGTCAGCATTGCAGTCGGTGTAAAAAAAGGCTCGGATGAATTAAAGAGTAAAATCAATGAAGCTCTGTCAAGTCTCGACACAGACGCTCAGAAAAAACTCATGAATGAAATGGTTGAAATAGCTCCGTCCGAGGAGGAGTAAAAAATTATGTCTGATTTTTTTAATGAAGTTGTAAATATTGTAACCCAGTATTACGGATATTTTATCAAGGGCATAGGCTATACAATGCTTATTGCCCTTGCAGGCACAATAATAGGTTTGGTTATCGGACTTATTACGGGAATCGTAAGAACTATTCCCCGTTCCAAAAATCCGTTTATATTCGGACTTTTAAAGGTAGTTAATGCACTTATCAGCATATATGTTGAAATATTTCGCGGAACTCCTATGATGGTACAGTCTATGGTTATTTACTGGGGTTATGCCTTTATGAATAACGGTGAAACGCTTCCGCTTATTCCTGCCGGTATATTTATTGTTTCCATTAACACCGGTGCATATATGGCAGAAATTGTAAGAGGCGGAATAATATCCATTGACAAAGGACAGTTTGAGGGAGCTTATTCCATCGGAATGAATCACTGGCAAACAATGATTAACGTAATCGTGCCTCAAACAATGAGAAATATTCTGCCTGCTATAAGCAATGAATTTGTAATTAACATAAAAGATACCTCCGTGCTTAATGTAATAGGTGTGACAGAGCTTTATTTCTTTACGGCTAAGATATCCAAAATGACATGGGCAATTTTCGAAACATATCTTGTTGCCTGCGTTATATATTTTATTCTTACATTCAGCATTACAAGGATTCTGAAGCTTATCGAGCATAAAATTGACGGTCCGTTATCGTACGAAATACACCATTCGTCAACAATGCCCGATGAGTCATTTACCGTAAAGGGGGCAAAGCAATGAGCGAAACAATTATCTCAATTAACGGACTTAAAAAGTCATTCGGAGAAAATGAAGTATTGAAAAATATAAATTTTTCGGTTAACAAAGGCGATGTCACCTGCATTATAGGGTCGTCCGGTTCCGGCAAATCGACAATGCTCAGATGTATTAATCTTTTGGAAGAACCGTCCGGCGGTGAAATAATCTACAGAGGAAAAAATATTCTTGAAACAAAAAACATTCCGGCATACCGTGCCAAAGTGGAAATGGTTTTTCAAAGCTTCAATCTTTTCGATAATATGACCGTTCTTAAAAACTGCATGGTCGGTTTGAGAAAAGTACTTAAAATAGATAAGGAAACCGCAAAAAAAGAAGCTATGTATTACCTCGACAAGGTTGGCATGGCTCCCTATATCAACGCAAAACCAAAGCAGCTGTCCGGCGGTCAGAAGCAAAGAGTTGCCATAGCACGCGCTTTGGCAATGAAGCCTGATGTTATTCTCTTTGATGAACCGACTTCCGCACTTGACCCTCAAATGGTTGGCGAAGTATTGGAAGTTATAAAAAACATTGCCAAGGATGGACTTACAATGATTATTGTAACTCACGAAATGGCATTTGCAAGAGATGTGTCCAATCACGTAGTATTTATGCATAACGGTGTAATTTGTGAAGAGGGTACTCCCCAAGATATTTTTACAAATCCGCAAAAGTCGGAAACAAAGGCATTTTTGTCAAGATTTATGAATCAAAATTAAAAAAAATCTCAATTCCGCATATCGGAATTGAGATTTTTTTATACTATCTCCAGCTGAAAGTTGCCAATCCGTATATATAAAGAAGAATAATTACAATCGGGACAATGTATGTGAAAAGTGGCTTCATCCAATTTTTCACCTTTAATCCTTTTCCGGCATTTGCTTCAGCCTTAAAAGATTCCCATCCCCATCCATAGCGTTTATTACAACAGAAGATTGCTATAACCAGCGAGCCGAGAGGCAACAGATTTGTACTTACGATAAAATCCCAAAAATCAAGCCATGCACTTCCCTCTGCAAAAGGAACAAATCCTGAAAATACACTGTATCCGAGTGCAGTTGTCAGCGATAACAGAAATATTCCGATTCCACATATAAGGCAAGCTTTCGGTCTTGCCCAGCCTGTCATTTCTCTTACGCAGGCAAGTATATTTTCACACACTGCGAGCACTGTCGATAATGACGCAAATACCATGAAAAGGAAAAACAATGCTCCCCACCACCGTCCGCCGGACATGTTATTAAATACAGATGCCATTGTGTCAAAGAGCAGACTCGGACCTGCATTAACTTCAACATCAAACGTAAAGCACGCCGGGAAAATGATAAGACCGGAAACAACCGCCACAAATGTGTCAAGTATAACTATATTCAGTGATTCGCCGAGAAGTGTGTGTTCTTTATCTATATAACTTCCGAAAATAGCCATTGCACCTATTCCGAGACTAAGCGTAAAGAATGCCTGATTCATTGCACCGACTATTACTTCCCCGTTTATTTTCGAAATATCCGGAACAAGATAAAACTTAAGTCCCTCTTTTGCACCCGAAAGAGTTCCGCTATGGATAGCCAGAACAAGCATCAGTACAAAAAGAATAATCATCATATACTTTGTCACCCGTTCAAGACCGCCTTGCAGATTAAAGCACAGAATTCCGAATCCCAAAATCACGGCAACTGCAAGATATGTAACATTAATTGCCGGATTTGTAATCATGGATACAAAACCGAGACCCTCATTGGCGCCGGTAAGAAATTTAACAAAATAATTAATCATCCAGCCGCATACCACGGTATAAAAAGCCATAAGGCATATATTTCCCAACAATGCCACATATCCGTGAAGATGCCATTTTGTACCCGGCTTTTCCAGTTTTCTGTACATGCCTACGGGGCTTGCCTGAGAGGCTCGTCCGAGCGAAAACTCCATTGTCATTACAGGAATTCCCAAAAGGACAAGACAAATCAAATAAATTAAAACAAATATACCTCCGCCGTACTGTCCGCACATTCACGGAAATTTCCACACATTTCCGCAGCCTATTGCACAGCCTGCCGAAAGCAGAATAAAGCCCAATCTTGAGCCGAGTTTTTCACGTTGCATAGTAAAACTCCCCTTATTTTTAATAATATCTTTTTAATTATACCATAAATTTTAAAATAAAGCAATATTTGAATATTATCTTTTTTAAAAAATTATGAACAAATTGTATAAAATTAAAAGTTTTTGAGAATAGTCTTTATTATTTAATTATTTTGTGATATAATTAATACAATAGATTTTCACATAGGAGGCAAACGCTATGGCTGCAAAAAAAATACTTATTGTAGATGATGATACAAATATAACAGAGCTTATACGCTTATACTTTGACAAGGAAGGTTTTTTGACAACCTGTGCTTCAAACGGAAAAGAAGCTCTGGAAAAATTTCATTCCGAGGATTTGGCACTGATAATCCTTGATATTATGATGCCGGAGATGGACGGATGGCAGGTATGCCGCGAAATCCGCCGTACAAGTAACATTCCGATTATTATGCTGACAGCCAAAGGTGAAACCTTTGATAAAGTTCTCGGTCTTGAACTTGGTGCCGATGATTATATGGTAAAGCCGTTTGACACAAAAGAGCTTGTTGCAAGAGTAAAAGCTGTCCTGCGCCGCTTTGACACAAAAGCCGAGGATTCCTCAAAAGAAATCAGCTATACCAATTTATCTGTAAATCTTTCAAATTATGAATTAAAGCTAAACGGAAAAATAATCGAAATACCGCCGAAAGAGCTTGAACTTTTGTATTTTCTCGCCTCTAACCCCAACAGAGTTTTCACACGAGAGCAGCTTTTGGAAGAGGTATGGGGCTTTGATTATTTCGGTGATTCCAGAACGGTTGATGTTCACATAAAAAGACTCCGCGAAAAGCTCGAAGGCATAAGCGGAAACTGGCAGCTGAAAACCGTTTGGGGTGTCGGCTACAAATTCGAGGTGAGATAAATTGTTTCGTTCAATTTTCAGCCGCCTGTTCTGGACATACTTTATGACAATGATTATCGTACTGTTTTCCGCTTCCGTTGCTATGTACGGATTTCTTGGCTATTACACCTCTAAAAAACAATATGATATTTCTGTTAAAACTGCGAAAAATATAGAATATCTCACAATACTCCTGCAAATCGAAAACAACGACATCCGCTCAAAAAATGTCTACAACAGTACGCTTGCTTCATGGTCGGAATTTACCGGCTCGGATATAACGGTCGTTGACAAAAGCGGAGAGGTTTTTGCTTCAACCTCCGATATAATAAGAGTGCCGGCGAATATGCTCGGCGATGTACTGTACGGAAAAACAATCAAAACAAACGGATATTTCGGCAACTATTACCACAAGCGTGTATTCACAGTCGGTATACCGCTGTATTACCAGAGCAATATAGTCGGGGCAATATACTTTAATACACCGCTCCCCGACCTGAATAAGGACATATATGAATTTATGTATATGCTTCTGTTATCATGCGTTGTCGCAGTATTTATAGCATTAACACTTGTATATTTTCAGTCAAAGAGAATATCCGCTCCTGTTAAGGCAATCAATAAAGCGGTAAATGACATTGCTTCCGGGAAATTTGACAAAAGACTGAAGGTATCTTCTCCGGATGAAGTAGGACAGCTTACATCAAGCTTTAACTATATGGCGGAAACACTATCGCAAATGAACAATATGCACACTGAATTTATATCGGATATCTCACACGAGCTGCGCACACCTATGACATCTATTTCCGGATTTGTCGGCGGCATGCTGGACGGCACTATCCCCCCGGAAAAACACCCCGAATATTTAAAGCTTGTGTATGATGAATCAATACGCCTTACAAAGCTTACAAACGATATGCTTGAAATGTCAAAAATGTCATCCTCCGAATATCAACTTGATATATCATCATTTGATATAAACGAGCTGATCAGAAGATGTATTATTCAGCTGGAACAGCGCATAAGCGACAAAAATCTTGAGCTTGAAATCAATTTCAGTTCGGAGATAATAAAAGTGCTGGCTGACAAAGATGCAATTCAGAGAGTTATTATAAATATCCTTGACAATGCCATAAAATTCAGCTATGAAAACACCAAGGTCACTATTTCAACCTGGTACAAAGACGGCAAAGCTTATGTAAGCATAGGCAACTTCGGAATCGGCATAGAAAATAATGAAATCAAGCATATATTTGACAGATTCTACAAAACCGATAAATCACGTACCAGTGATAAAAAAGGTGCCGGGCTCGGTTTATCTATGGTGAAAAATATTATTTCGCAGCACAAGCAGCAAATATGGGTTGACAGCTCGGAAACAAAATCCGGAACCGGAGTAAAATTCACAAAATTCACTTTTACACTTAAAACAGCATAATTTCAAGGAGGAAAATCGGCTAATGAATGTTTATGACTTTGACAATACTGTATATGACGGCGAAACTGTAGTCGATTTTTACTTCTTTTGTCTTAAAAAAAATCTTTCATTGATAAAATATATTCCGCTGATGACTGTAATGCTGGCAAAGTATAAGCTCGGAAAGATAAGCGTAAAGGAGCTTGAGGAAAAAGCTTCAAAATATGCTGCACGCATTTTATTGTCCGTTGACAGTACAGAGAGAGCAATTTCGGAATTTTGGGATAAAAACGAGCATAAAATAAAAGAGTTTTACAAAAGAAATAAGCGGAGCGATGATATTATTATCTCCGCTTCATGCGGCTTTATATTAAGAGAAATATGTAAAAGACTGGATATAAAAAATTTAATTTGCTCCGAAATAGATATTACTACCGGAGAAATTAAGCAGATATGCTTTCGCACAAACAAGCCTGTTATATTAAAAAGGCTTTATCCCGGTATAACGGTTGATAACTTTTATACCGACTCGCTGAATGATTCTCCGATGATTGAATTATCTAAAAATGCATATTTAGTCAAAAAAAATAAAATCCTAAAAATTAAGGAGGAAAAACGAAATGAATTTTGAAAAATCCTGCGGCGCCGTTATCTACCGCCGTACAAATAATGAATTTGAATATTTGCTTATTTTCAATAAAAAAGGTGATGCTGTCGGTCACTGGGGATTCCCAAAAGGACATGTTGAAAATAACGAAACTGAGATTCAGACCGCTAAACGCGAAATTTTGGAAGAAACAGGACTTTCTCCCGAATTTATAAACGGATTCAGAGCATTAAGCACATACGCTCCCCTGCCCGATACTTCTAAAGACGCTGTTTATTTTCTCGCAAAGGATAGCGGCGAAACAATAAAAATACAAAAATCGGAGCTTGCAGACTATAAATGGTGCAAGCTTTCCGAAGCGCTCGAAACACTTGATTATGACAAAGACATTCTGAAATCCGCCGATAAATATCTGAAAGATAATATCATTCACTGATATGAATCATCACTTGCTCGATTATTCTTTTCACATGCTCATCATCAAGTGAATAAAAGGTGTTTTTTCCGTCACGGCGCGCTTTTACAAGGCGCGCCTGCTTCAATACTCTGAGCTGATGGCTTACTGCGGACTGGGTCATTCCGACCGTTTCCGCTATGTCAAACACGCACACTTCCCTATCAAAAAGCACCCATAAAATCCGTATTCTGGTTGCGTCGCCGAATACTTTAAACACATCGGACAATTTTCCGATAATCTCATCGGTAGGCATTTCATTCTTCAATTTATTCAAAATACCGTTATTATATTTACAATGCTCGCATCTGTAATCATCCATTTGGATTGCCTCCGTAACTAATAATCAGCTATTATTATACACCAAAAAATTCTATTTGTCAAATGCAGAAAGGATATTGACATGAAAACAGTACTTATAACCGGCGGCACAAGAGGTATCGGTGCCGCATGTGCCGAAGAGTTTGCAAAAAAAGGTGAAAGAGTTATAATTAATTACCTGAAAAGCAGTCAAAAAGCTGAAGAGCTCAAAAAAAGACTGGGAGTTGTTACATACCGGGCCGACATTTCCGACGGTGAAGCGGTTAAAAAAATGTATCATGATTTAAAAAAGAGCGGAATTTATGTTGATTGTATAATAAACAATGCCGGCATTGCATCAGACAGGCTTTTTACAGATATTACCGAAAACGAATGGGACGAAATGTTCAGCGTGAATGTAAAGGGTGCATTTCTTGTCACAAAAACATTTTTACCGGATATGATTTCGCGCAAAAACGGAAATATAGTAAATATTTCCTCTATATGGGGGCAGACCGGTGCTGCAATGGAGGTTCATTATTCTGCCTCCAAAGCAGCTATAATAGGTATGACAAAGGCTCTGGCAAAGGAACTTGCGCCGTCAAATATACGCGTAAATTGCGTTTGCCCCGGATATATTGATACCGATATGAACACATATTCCCCCGATGAAGTAAGCGAAATATGTGATGAAATTCCGCTTATGCGTATAGGCTCGCCGCAGGAAGCCGCAAAGGTAATAGAGTTTATAGCCTCTGATTCGGCATCCTATATAACAGGGCAGATTCTCGGCGTCAACGGCGGCTGGAACATCTAGATTATTCGGCTTTTGTAGTGGCTGCCGCGCACACATAAAAATCCGGACGCTTACCTATTTTTCGTTCATATGCCGCACCCACAGCTTTGATAAAACTGTCTACCCTATTATCCTCTACAATTGCATAAATTCCGCTGCGCTCATATATTCCGCATATTATCGACGATTCCGCCGCCATATCGAAAAGCATTTTTAAATTACTCCCATTCTTTTTCACAACCGAAAGATATTCGCAGGAGGACCTTCTTATTATATGTCCCAGTCTTGCATACTCGCCATGTTTAAGTGCTTCTTTCGCTTGTTTGAAGCGCTCCTTTTCATTTATTGCATAATTGATTTTATTATATTCATCACTGCCTTTGTACGCAGCTATTCCCATATCCAGTTTCTTTTCGTCATATTCCACACTTTTCAGCGGCTTTGTGTCTGTTTTACCTATTACAAGCTTGCAGCCACCGAACGGCAATGAAAAAAAGGATATTTCCGTTTTCTCAATTGCCTCACATCTGTTCTCGGCAGATGACAAAGTTATTATGTTCCTTGCATTTTCCGAAAAATTCATAGTATCCGGATAAATAAACTTCATCAGGTTTTCGCCCGATGTATTCATTCCCAAAATAGTTCCCATGCCATAAACCAAAACTGCCTTATATTCCGCAAATTTTTCTTCATCGCATTCGCACTGAAAATATAATTGAGCTCCGCTTATGCTTTCATTTCCCTTTAACAAACGCGCAATTGTTTTAAAAATCGGTTCGGCACAGTCGTTTTGGCTATATTCGCTAAGCTTATTTCTTGAACATTCATACTGCATTTCGCTTCCGGGAAATCTAACATAGAATGAATCTTCATCGCATAAACGTATCCCGAGATAAGTATTCGGTGCAATACCCATGCCGATTGCAGCACTGTTAGGCTCTGCTTCACATAACAAACTGAATCCGTGTGCTGCCTTGAAAACATTTATCGGAATATTATTGTCACGATATACCTTTATAAAATTTTGTCTTAAAGTTTCTCCGTTCAAAATCTCCACTTCCTTTCCGATTTATTTTTTCTTAAAACAATCATAATTATTCGGCATATTATATAGAATAATCCCGTTCGGACAAAGTTGTAAAATACCCCCACAAAGAATTTATTATTAAAAAAAAGTTTTTTTAATTTTTTTTGTAAAAAAGTATTGACATAATCTTCGTAATCTGATATAATATATTTTGTTGGTATACGGAGAGATGTCTGAGCGGTTGAAAGAGCCGGTCTTGAAAACCGGTGACGTGCGAGCGTCCGTGGGTTCGAATCCCACTCTCTCCTCCATTTATATTTATATTACGAGTTTGCATGCAAATTCTTTTGCTTAGGCCGCAATCAGAAAATGTGTGCAGTTTTTTTCTACGGAGAAGTACTCAAGTTGGCCGAAGAGGCGCCCCTGCTAAGGGTGTAGGTCGGGAAACCGGCGCGAGGGTTCAAATCCCTCCTTCTCCGCCACCCATATGCACAATTGCATATGCTTAAACACAGTGTGCATATCACTGTGTTTTTTTGTTTATTATAAAACAAAAGGAGCGGTGAATGTATGGACGCGGTTTTAAAAAAGATTATAGCTATTGCGCACCAATACGGCGCAGGAAAAGCAGTCCTGTTCGGTTCACGCGCCCGCGGTGACAGCACGCAAAAAAGCGATTATGATATTGCTTTCATTCTGCCCAGCATAACAGACGATACAAAAAACAAAATCCTGAATGAATTAGAGGAGATTGACACGCTCTATAAAATTGACGCGATATTTCTTGAAAGCCTTGACGGTGATGATAAGCTTACAAAAAACATACGAAAGGACGGAATTGTTCTTATGGATAAATTTCAGACAAAGTTTCATAACTTCAAAAATGCGCTGACGGCTTTGGAAGTTGCAGTCTCCGACTTTGACAAAACCGCTCTTTTATCGGTTCGCGACGGCGTGATTCAGCGGTTTGAATTTACTGTCGAGCTTGCATGGAAAACCGTGAGAGAATACTTAATTGACGAGGGTATTGCTGAAATCAACACACCCAAGTCCGTCATGAAAGCAGCCTTTGCCGCAAATCTCGTGGATGACGAGGACGGCTGGATCGGGATTTTAAGCGACCGCAATGCAACCTCACATATCTATGATGAGGATGAGGCAGATAAAATCTTTGAACGCATCAGAAGTAATCATATCGCTCTTTTTACAAAGCTTTCAGACACGCTCTCTGACATTCGATAACACAAAAAAAACAGCTGCCGCTTGCATTTTCCGCAAGCGACAGCCTTTTTCATATCCTCTTTTACCGCATAGTTTGGCGATATATTTCTATCCCTAAAAACAACAACCCTTCAGCATTATTTGAAGCAGCTTTATT
Source organism: uncultured Clostridia bacterium (assembly GCA_934454035.1). Classification (GTDB taxonomy): domain Bacteria; phylum Bacillota; class Clostridia; order UBA1381; family UBA1381; genus CAKSQL01. Next base: position 12,272 of record CAKSFY010000052.1, read on the forward strand.
GTAATATTAAGCAAATTCTCTTTACACTCTTTCTCTGCTGCACGTTCTTCGTGGCTTAATTTGTACTTTGGCATAATTAAAAAGCCGGTATAATGTAATTGACTTATCTAACAGTCGTTAAATCATACCAGGTTTCGTAAAGACTTTACACAAAATTCGGGGGGGGTTGTCTTCTTTTACATGCGAAATTCTTCCTTGTTTTTATGTTATATTTTTAATTAACTTTTATAAAACCAATCATTTTTGAGCTTTTTTATTTTCCCATTATTATAAGCGGAGTTGTAATCTCTGAAGGCCTTGCGATTGCGGAAATTCTTATATAAATTTTATTTATTCCCTCAACGCCTTCACCGGCTGTAACGGTCACTTCATCTTCGTCTGTTTTATAGTGGAACATTTGACGCAGATACATGTTGAATTTTTTTCTGTCCGCAGTCCATCCCTCGGGAAGAATAAGTTCTATATTAATCGGATTTGGGTCGGGAATAGTGTTTTTAAATATAAACTTAAGCTTTATTTCATCACCCGGCTTGACGCTGCATTTGTCAAATTCCACTCTGCCTTTTGCATATCCCATATCGGGAAAGTCAAACGAAAGTCCTGTTTCGGGAATGTCAAAGTCCGGCATGCGCGGATACTCGGGAAGCTCGTCGCGCTCTGTTTCGCCGTCTGTATATTCGGCATATATTTCATATGCTTTCAGACAGGAAGGAGTCAGTTCGTACACCCTTTTTGTCAAATCGGTAAGAGTTGCAGGGCGCGGAGTGTATGACAGGTCAACTGCCATTGATATAATTCTGTCACCTATATATTCTGCCCAATCTTCGGGGACGCTTTTGCTTCCGTACATAATTCCCATAAGAGAGCCTATTGTCGCGCCTGTACAATCAGTGTCGTCACCGCAGTTTATTGCATGAATCATTGACTTTTTATAGTCGCCTTCCCCATACAAAAATCCCAGAATTACAAACGAAACGTTTGCAGGAGCCTGAAACCAGCCTAGGTCTGCCGTTTCGGCAACAACCGCATTTCTTGCATCTTTAAAATCAGTTCCCTTGTCGTACAGTTTGACAGCAAGCCGTACACTTTTTGCAGTGCGTGATTCTTTTGGAATGTAAGAAAGTCCTGTCTCAACAAGTTTTCTGAAATCATTTTCAAAAAATGCCGCGCTTTCCATTGCTGCAACGAACATTGCAGCATATGTTCCCTCCCCCATTCCGTGGTCAACGCATGCGTCACGGTAGGCAAATTTAACAGCCAATTCAGGAAATCCCGGGAAAAGGCATGCCCAAAGTTCGGTTCGAATCCATGCTCCGTTTGAATTGCGCATTATTTCATTTTTGTATTCTCCGGCATACGGCGGCTGCATTCCCAGTCTCATATTTGCTTTGCAGACTCCGTATTCACTCCATGGCGGAGTTATATAGTTAAGCCAGTATTCGCCCAGTATTTGCGGAGTTATGTTTCGTATTCCTCTTTCTTCGATTGCACAAAGCCAAATAAGCTGTAAATCAAGGTCATCGTTTGGCAATGGCTCTCCTTTTGGCGAATTAAAACCGTGAATATCCTGCATTTCGGTGTTAGCTTCGTACGGCATTCCCATAGTTCCGCCGATGTTTTTGCCGACCCAGCATGCGCGCACCTTATCTAAATATCGGTCTCTGTTGATTTTCATTGTTTTTCAGTTCCTTTCTATAGGTTAAAGTGTTTAAGCTCCTCAAAAGAGCAATCGGTCAGTATAATAGCCGCATTTTCATCTTACGGTAACCGTATCCGGTTTATCGGATGTATATAAATATATCGGTTCCGAGCCTATTGTTAAGCTATACGGCGATACATATTCCGAATTTCCGTACATATCAATCATCAATGCCTTTTTGCTGTCAGTCGAAACACTTACATTTCTTGCATTACCGTCAGCCGTCCAAAGGGCTGTTACATACATATCCTTTTCATTATCATAGTACACAGCTCCGTAACACGGATGAACAAGCGAGGTAATCCGTTCCGCATTTTCTGCATTCTTCAGTATTCGGCTAAGTACATAATACGAATAATATGCCGGCTTGGGAGTACCGTACCAGTCAACCATTCCGAATTGTTTTTCGGCATTATCATCTCCCGGTCCGTTATCCTGGAATGAATACTGATATATATTCTTTACTCCCAAAAAGGAGCTTATCAAGTACGCACGTGCGGTAAAATATGCCTGCTGTTC
>CAKSFY010000053.1 GCA_934454035.1 uncultured Clostridia bacterium
ACACAAGCAAAGGCAGGGCTAAGCGATGGCTCGTATTGCAGGTGTGGATTTACCCAAGAAAAAAAGGGTGGAGTATAGGTCATTCGAAAACTGAATAAAAAAGGAGGTGCGCCTCATGTTGTAGCTTGTTTTGGCAAAAATCCCGAAACGCAAAGACTCTTTATCTCTTTGGTACTTTTTAATTATTTGAAAGTGAGGATTTTATTATGAACAAACTAAAACGAATGACGATACTCGCGGCAGTGCTTTGCAGCTTAAGCATAAGCGCATATGCCGAAGCAATTCCAATCACCGGGAGCGGTGAAATACAAAACACAGGCAATACGTCAAATCAACAGGTGAATGTCATAAAGAAAAACGGCGATCGGCAAACTGTAGTATACAGCGGCAGTTTGGCAGGCTATGCCGGCGGATGCTTTGAAAAAGCCGATCTTTCCAAAGCCGATTTTATGATTGTCTTTGAATGGGGCGAAAGCAACGACACTTTGTATATAGTCCCCGCAGAGACTTCTTCCGCCGATGCTGTTTTGACAAATGCGGAAATAACCGCAGAAACAAACACAACTGCCGAATCGGGGAATCCGGCAGTTTCCGGAAGCATCAGCACAAATATTGCATTAATGTACAATGACAAATATTATGAAAATGTTCTGATTCCGGGACAAACTCTTACCGTTCCGATAACCATAACAAATAACTCGGGAGCAGATACGGAAATAATCCCGTATATCGCACAATATGATTTATCGGGAAAATTATCGGATGTAACTCAATACAGCGCAATAAACGCTGTAAAAAACAGCTCTGTCACTCAATTTCTTACAAAAGAATTTGAATCAGGCACAGCCTGCACGGCAAAAATATTTCTGTGGCAAAAAAGCGGATTAATTCCTGTCACGGACAGTATCGCTATGACGGCGCAAAGCAGCGACTTTTATTCCGATACATACTCCGGCGCAATAAAAGCAGATATTTCTAAACCGATAAGCGGAGTGATTAACACCGATACGGATATTGACATTGTTAAATTCACCCCGTCCGAAACTGGGTTGTATGCCATTCAGCCGAGCGGCACTCCCGGGACATTATGCGGACTGTATAGCAATAACTGCACACTTTTGAACTCAGCGCCGGCGGCAGAGGATAAAAATTATCTTCTTTATTCACTGACGGCAGGCAGCGACTATTATATCCGTATGAGCGGCGCTGCGAATGCAAGCTATGAAATAGCGGCTGCTGCTCCGGGCGAAATACAAAATATTGTCAAAAATACCGGCTGCAGTGACACTCTGCCGGAAGGAAATGATTTTAACGTATACAAATTCACCCCGTCCGCAGCAGGCAGTTATATTATAACGGCAGTCGGCAGCACAGGCGTTAATGCAGCTCTTTACAATGCCTCTTTTGAAAAGCTCTCCTCCGGGAATACCGATGATAATTCGGTAAGCTTCAGAATCACCAATAACATGGCGGCAAATCAAGATTATTATATTGTTGTATATCCCAAAGCAGAATCAGCTTCGGAATCATACTCAATATATGTTGAAGAACCGTTTAATGTAATAAGTGTTCAATAAGGAGGATTTGCCATGAAAAAGATAATATTATCAGCAGTAATTACACTTTCCGTTATTTCCGCGAACATTCCCGCAGGTTTTGCGGAGGATACGGCGGATAACGAAGAACTGTTCGGCACAGGACTTGCCGATATGAGTGACGAGCGCTGGGCAGAGCTTGAAGCAAAGCTGCCCATGATAACCAACATTAAACCCAACGAAATTGCCATGTCAAGAGTCGATACCCCGTCAATACAAACATTTTCATTATCCGATTCAAATGCGGTCGCAACTGCCGAAATCGGTGATGAAATCAGTTTTGATTATCCGGGGCAATCAAACTCAGGCGGCGCGGCACAGAGTGAATTTCCTCTTGCAAGTGCGGTTGATGTCAGTCAATCTCTGACCTTTCCGCCTATAGCAAACCAAGGCAACACAAATTCATGCGTTGCATGGTCGCTCTGCTATTATCAGCTTACAAACAATAATTGCGTTATAAAAGGAACTGCCGCAAAAAACACCTCGGGTACGGCAGACTATGACAATATCATGTCGCCGAAATTTATCTATCCTCTGATAAACGGCGGTGAAAACTCTGCCGCATATTATGACGAGGCATGCGCGACAATAATGAGCTTCGGCTGCCCGAATATGTCTGATTATCCGGGAATAATTACAGTCGGCAACTTATCTGCGTGGTGCACCGACACAAATGTGTGGAACAAAGCAATTTATAACAAGCCTCAGCAAATTTCATATGAATATTGCGAGGACAGCGGACCGATAGTATCCGGCACTCCGTTTGTGCAGAACATAAAAAAGATATTGTCCGACGGCTATGTTGTAACAATACCTACTTATGTCAACTCATTTGTTTATACAAACAGAACCACAGACGGAAATTACGGCTGCAGATACGTGTCCTCATCAAGGCGCGGCGGTCATGCAATGACCATTGTGGGATATGACGACAATTATTGGATAGATGTAAACGGAAACGGCTCGGCTGACAGCGGAGAAACAGGTGCTTTTAAGATTGCAAATTCATGGGGAACATCAGCTTATTATTATACGGACGGATATATCTTTATGCCCTATGACGCAATCGGCTCTGTCAGCGGAGTAGCCAATGCACCGACGGCAAGAATCTCTGCATTTAACCGTTATTTCTTTATTCAGCCGAAAAAGGAATATACACCGCTGCTTACCGCCGAAGTTGAGATGACAACTCAAAACAGGAATCAGGTAGCGGTTAATGTCGGTATATCAGACACAAGCAAATCTGTCCCCGACCAAATGATTAATGTCGGGAACAACTATCATACCGCGTTTAATAATTTTTCACAAAGCTGGCTGGCAAGTGATATATCTTTGACAAGAAGAAACTTTTCCGGGACAAATTCAAATGAAACCGTAACAATTCCTTTTGATTTGACTCCGGTTATAAAAAAGGCATACAAGTCAGCAGGCTTTACCGAAAAAACACAGAAAAGGCTGTATGTTAAAGTCACGGATGGCGTTACCGCCGACAGCTGTGACGTAACGCTCGGAAATGTAACAATCAAAGAGCCGATTACGGGGAAATCGGCAGCGTGCACAAATGCAAATCCGCTTACCACCTCCCCATCCAATCCCGACGCAATGAAATCGGTTGATTTTGAAATAACTCCGTTCGTCGGATTCAGAAATAACCAGCCGATCACGCTTGTATTCAGCAGTAATATACAAGCCGAAAGCGCGGCAAACCAAATCTTTTTAACTAAAGATGACAACACATATTACCCGAATTATGAAGTATCCGGAAACAGAATTACAGTTTCTCCGCCTGCAAACGGCTATACCTATGATACCGATTATGAGCTGCATATAGGCTCAGGCATTAAATCTGCCGGCGGAAACAACATGCAGGCAGAAAAAACGGTTCTCATTTATATGCTTGGCGCATATTATATATTTGGGTAATAAAAACTTCAATGAAAGGACATGAAACAAATATGAAAAGACTACTCGCTTGCATACTGTCAATTTCTATGTTGACAGGCTTTTGCACTGCCGTAAATGCCGAAGTAAATAAAGAATATTATATCTCTTCGGTAAAACAACTGCAGGGCGACGAATACTCAAAAAGGATGAAAGCATCGGTGTACGGATTTGAAGAAACCGACAAACTGTCTTTACGAATGGGATGTATAGAAAATCCGGGTAATGAGCTTAAGGATAAAATTTCCGAATATATAACGTCCGGGAATAAATATTGCGTATATGAATTTTCAGCATACGACTCAGAAAATGACCAAAAGACAACTATGCCCGATAAAACAGATATGCAAATAACGCTTTCCGGCGAAGGAATGGGCTCAGGCTTTCTCGGTATTATGGGAAAAGACTACAAAGTATTGCGTATCGCCGATACGGTTACGGAACTGCCTGTAACCGACAGTGATAAATATTCTGTCACATTTGAGACAAACGAGATGGGAATATTCGCCGTAATATACAACCCAAATGCCCTTACTCTTACATTTATATCGGACTTTGACGGGGAAAATGAAACCGTATATAAAACATACGAAAATCTTAATACTCAATCCGTCATAGAACTGCCGGAACCGCCTGTCAAGGACGGCTTCAAATTTGCAGGCTGGTATACACGTCAGAACGGTGAGGGCAAACGCCTTTATCCCGGTGCTGCTCTGTATGATATAGGTGATGTTGCATACGCGCACTGGATATCGGACGGCAGCGAGTATTCCTCATCGGATGCAAGTCTTGAAAGCATTGTTATTAACGATAGCATAAATTGCACTCTCGTTGAAAATCAACATATTTATTTCGTTTCCGAGGCAAAGGACTTAACAAACATCAACGTTCTGGCAAAGCCGAAAAATCCGTACTCATATGTTTACTGCGGAAATTCGGTAAATAACATCGGCAGCATAGACAAATATCCGTTTGATGCAAATGACGGGCAATATTCAATAACCAAATCGGACGCTGCACATGAAGCAAGATTATATGTCAAGGTAATATCCGAAGATCTGACAAATGAAGAAACCTACAGTTTTATATTTGCAGATGATGCTCCGAGTTCCGTAACTCCGATAGATACATTTAAGGCAAGCGCCGGCGGATGCGGCAGCTTTGTGTTAACCGATTCTTACAGCTCGGCTGAATTAAAAATCGGCGAATCGCAAAACCCCGATGGCACAATCCAACGTCTTGCAAAAGAAATCGCATTCCGCAGCGACTCAATCAAATATTTTGATTTGCTTGCATATGACGGAGACACCCTCATCGATACGGATATGACAGGACATATGAAAGTGACTTTGTCACTGCCCGAATCTTCCGAACAGTCAAAACAATGCGAAATTTACCGGCAGGAGGGCGATAAGCTCATTCCGCAAAGAATCATTTCGCAAGATTCGGAAAAGGCTGTTTTTGAAGCCGACAAAACAGGTCACTTTGTGCTTTTATCGCGGTCAAAGAAATCAGGCGGAAGCGGCGGTCTCGGTGGCGGCAGTCTCGGCGGCAGCAAAGTTATAAAATACACCGTTGCATTTGAGACAAACGGCGGCAGCCCGGTATCATCGCAATCGGTTCAGGCAAATAACAAGGCTTCAGAGCCGGATGCACCAAAGAAGGATAACTTCGTTTTCGGCGGCTGGTTTACAGATAAGGAACTCAGTTCCGAATATGATTTCACTGCAAATGTCACAGAGAATATAACTCTTTATGCAAAATGGAACTCCTCCGAGGATAATTCCGCTTTAAAAGATAAAATCATTCTCACTGTCGGAAAAACAACCTCTACGGTTTTCGGAGAATCAAAACAAAATGACGTTGCTCCGACCGTAAAAAATGACAGAGCTTTCCTCCCTGCAAGATTTGTGGCGGAAAGTCTAGGTGCGTCGGTTAATTGGAACGAGACTGACAAAATCGTTACAATTACAAAGGGAGAAACCGAAATAATTATTACCATCGGTTCCGAAACGGCTATGGTAAACGGAAAATCCATCACGCTCGACCATCCAGCATTTGTAGAAAACGACAGAACCTTTACACCTATTCGGTTTATTTCGGAAAACCTCGGTGCAACGGTTGACTGGAACAATGCCGATAAAAGCATTATAATTACAAGAGCTTAGTCCCGTATGCAGAAATAAAAAAGGGGATGTAAAAAACTCCGAAACGCAAAAAAAGAAGCTGTTTAAAAAGCCGATTGACTTTTTAAACAGCCTCTTTTTTAAAAGGATGGTTTTATAAAAGTAAATTGAAAAGCATTATTTGTAAAGTTCAGCCTTGCCGATATCATTGAACAGATTCATCTTAAATTCAACTACCTCACGCATTGCCTTTATGCAAGGCGGATATATTGCGTTCGGCTCAATCCATTTCGGATTTTCGGCAAGAACCTCACGGCACTTTTTGTAGAATGCGAATTTAATATCACTGGAAATGTTAATCTTGGAAATACCGATTTTAACCGATTCGGCAATTTCTTTGTCCGGATTGCTGGAACCGCCGTGAAGTACCAAGGGCACATCGACTGTATCACGGATTGTTTTAAGCAAATCAAGCTTAAGCTCCGGCTTCATATTCTTCGGATAAATTCCGTGAGCTGTACCGATTGCTACAGCAAGCGAATCTATTCCCGTTTTTTCGATAAAGTCCTTTGCCTGAGCAGGATCTGTGTAAATAATACTGCTTGTCCCGCCTTCGTAGGACTCACCGGTCTGACCGATTGTTCCAAGCTCTGCTTCTACCGAAACATTTGAAGGATGTGCAACCTCAACCACTTTTTTGGTAATTGCAATATTATCTTCGTATGACATTGTTGAAGCGTCAATCATAACCGATGTGAAACCGCAGCGGATTGCACGCAGTATCTCCTCAAACTTGCCGCCGTGGTCAAGATGAATTACCATGGGCACTCTTGATTTGTTTGCTTCTTCAATACATGTTTTAATAAAGCTGTCACCCAAAAATTCCAGCTCAGTCGGGTGAATTGCAAGAATTACCGGTGCGTTTTTCTCATTTGCACTTTCCACAACACCCTTTAAGATTGCCTCACTGCCGATATTAAAAGCCGGCACTGCAAATTCGTTTTTGTCTGCTACCTCGAGCATTTCTTTCATGTTGATTAACATAATAATACATCTCCTTTTTTTATTTTCACTTATTTTTATTCTCCGAGCCGGACAGACCTATATAGTATCTTACCAGCTCTGCACTCTCTTTTTCCGTCCCGTGAATCAAATCAAAATAATTTATGTCTGGATTTTCTTTTAAAAGCTTCGCCGCCGCATCGCGGTTTGCATTCATGAAATCGCAGCCTACGTTAATTTTGTTGATTCCGTTTTTGACAGAATTTAAAATGTTTTCTTTTCCCGAACCGGAACCGCCGTGCAGAACAAGCGGTGCGTTCGTAAGGCGTTTTATTTCTTTCAGACGCTCTATATCGAACTTCGGAACCATTCCGTCCGGATAGTTCCCGTGCGAAGTACCTATTGAAATGGCAAGTGCGTCAATGCCTGTCCTCTCATAAAATTCTTTAGCCTGATTGGGGTCGGTGTACATTGAGTCGCTTGTGAAATTGCCGCCCTCGCTTGCTCCGAGATTTCCTATCTCGCCCTCTACGCTGACGCCTCTGGCATGAGCATAACAAACAACTTCCTTTGTAAGCTTTATATTATTCTCAAAATCAAAGCGCGAAGCGTCAATCATAACTGACGAAAATCCGTCGTCAATTGCTTTCAGAACATAATCCTTTTCTTCGCCGTGGTCAAGATTAAGAGCAACGCTGACCGGTGCCTTTTCGGCAAGATTTCTTACCATCGGAGCAATTATATCACTCGGTGCATGCGTCAAAAGATGGTCCTTATAAATATTTATGATAATCGGTGCATTCGATTTTTCAGCCGCTCCGATTACACATCTTGCGGTTTCAAGATTGAAGCAATTAATTGCCATTACCGCATAGCCTCCGCAGTTTGCGGCGGCAAGCATATCTTTCATGGAAGTATACATAGCCGTTTTATCCTTTCCGAAAAATTGTTATCCTATTTTTACCTGAGAAAGGTCAATTTCTTCCTCATCTTCATCCAGAACTACCGCATCCTCTTTTTTGGCGTCCTTTTTAAGGAATACCAAAAGCAGAGCCGTTATAACAGTACCTACCGTCAATGCAAGCATGAATCCCCACGGATTAATCATAGCCGGAACTATGAACATACCGCCCGAAGGAACCATCGAACCTACATCAAGCATCATTATCAGAGAACCGCCTACTGCAGCGCCGATTGAACATGAGGCAATTACTCTTATCGGGTCTACCGCTGCAATCGGAATAACACCCTCAGTAATCATGCATATTCCCATCGGAAACGCAATTTTGATATTATCCGTTTCACTCTTGGTATATCTGGAACGTCTGATAAGCCATGAAAGCGCTACTCCGAAAGGAGGAATCATGGAAGCGCATATTTTAACCGCTTCAGGTCCGTAAACGCCGTCCATCAAAAGTCCGTCCGCAAAAAGCGATGCAACCTTATTTACCGGGCCGCCGAAGTCAAATGCAGCCATAGCGCCCATTATTGCTCCGAATATACCCTTTGAACCGGTCTGCATGTTAACCAGGAAGTTTGTGAGTGATTCCGATACCCATGCTATAGGTCCGCCGACAACAAAGAACATTATAAGTCCGATTACTACCGATGACAGAAGCGGTACAATCATCATAGGCATTAGTCCCTGTGCCCATTTCGGAACCTTGAGGTGATTTTTCAGAAATTCCACAAAGTAACCTGCAAGATAACCGCCGAGCATTCCGCCCAAAAAGCCTGCGCCCATATTCTGAGCTATCATACCCATTAATAAACCCGGAGCAATACCCGGACGGTCGGCAATTGAATAAGCAATTGCCGCACCCATAACTCCCGGCAAAAGTCCCATTCCGTAAACTCCGAGCGTTACCGCCGCCTGCCAGATGTTGTAGCCCTCTTTGTAATCGGAAATTGTTGACGGATTTCCTCCGAAAATATTACCGATAGCAATCAAAAGTCCCGATGCCACCACCAGCGGCAGCATAAACGATATTCCCGTAAGTGCGTGTTTTTTAAGCTGTAGTTTCTTAAGCATTTGTTTTTCCTCCTTCTACCATAAATTAATTATTATTTTATTTATTCAATTCTTCCTGAATCTTATTAATAAGACCCTTTGGTGATTTTATTGCAATATGGGTCGGAACCTCTACAATTTTCTTTCCCTTGAAGCGGTCTTTTCCTCCGACTTTAATATCTGCTGCGATTATTACTACATCAGCGGCTTCGATATCCTTTGCGGTCAGCTCGTCCTCCGTACCGATTGTGCCCTGAGTTTCAATATGAACCTCATGACCAAGCTCACGGGCAGCGGTTACAAGCTTTTCCTTTGCGATGTAAGTGTGTGCAATTCCCGATGTGCAAGCTGCAATTCCTACGATTTTCATAATCATTTCTCCTTTCTTTACTCTGAAAAAATATTTATTATTTCATCTGCGTCCGCGGCAGACAAAAGTCTTTCACAATTTTTTGCCAAAGCAAGCTTTCTTGCCATTTCCGACAAAAGCTTTACATGCACGCCTGTTTTGTCGGCGTCGTTTACTGCAAGCAGTACAACAAGCTTAACCGGCATATCGTCAACACTTTCCCATTCAACATCATCGGAAAGTCTCCCGATTGCAACCGTTGTTTCTTTTACGCTTGAGGATTTCCCGTGAGGAATGGCTATTCCGTTGCCGATTCCCGTGGTTGAGATTTGCTCTCTTGCAAAAACATCCTTTAAAAATGCGTCCTCATCTGCAAGTGCTCCGCTCTTTTGGAGAATATCCGCAAGCTTTTTTAATGCTTCTTCCTTTGTCTTTGCAGAAAGATTTAATTCAATTCTTTCTTTTGTTAATACTTCCGCAACATTCATTTGTTATTGCCCCTTTCTCATTATTTTTTCGGTTTGGACTTCATCCTCAGCTTCCAAAACCGCTTGTGCATATTTTTTTGCTTTTTCTGAATCAATGCCGCCTATTTTATATTTTACTCTGCTTGCAGCCGGAAGCGGAACACTGAATTTTTTAAGTCCCAACCCCAACAGCAGCTCCGTAAAATCTGTATTTGCCGCCAAATCTCCGCATACGCTTGTCTCAATTCCGGCTCTTTTACCTGCCGATATAACATTCGAAATCATACTTATGACCGACGGATGATAAGGATTATAAAGCTTTTCAACATCGGAATTTCCTCTGTCTGCCGCCATAATATACTGAACAAGGTCATTCGTTCCTATGCTGAAAAAGTCGCAATGTCTTGCAAATATATCGGCTGAAATCGCACTTGCCGGCGTCTCAATCATTATTCCCAGCAAATAGTTTTTGCAATACCCGATATTTTTCTTATCCAGCTCGGCTTTTATCTCGGAGATGATTTTTTTTGTTTCGTTTATCTCCCTTAAAGAAGTCACCATCGGCAACATAATTTTTACCTTTTCGCCTGCTGCGGCAATCAGTATTGCTTCAAGCTGCTCACGGAAAATATCCGTATTTCCGAGACACAGTCTTATGCCGCGGTTTCCCAAAAACGGATTTTCCTCATGCTTCATATTGAGATAGTCTATCTTTTTATCGCCGCCGACATCCAAGGTCCTGATTGTGACGGCATTCGGCGCAGCTTTTTTTATTACCTCGCGATAAGCCTCAATCTGTTCGTCCAACTCAGGCTTTTTGCTTGCTGATGAATACAGAAACTCCGAGCGGAACAGACCCACACCGTCAAGCATTTCACTTTCATAATCTTTCATATCCGACGGTTTGCCGATATTTATGCACACAGATATTTTTTCTCCGTCTTTTGTCCTCGCTTCACTTTTTTTAACGGCTTCAAGACTTTGTAAAAGCTGCTGCTCTTCAAAGAGCTTTTTTTCATATTCGGCTTTTTTTTCGGAGTTTGGCGAAACAACCAGCTCGCCCGAATATCCGTCCAGAAATGCCGGTTCCGAATCAAGTCCGCTGTCAATGCCTTTTACTCCTACCACAGCAGGGATTCCCAGTGATTTTGCAAGAATGACTGTATGAGATGTTTTTCCTCCGCATTCCGTCACGAATCCAGCCAAACGGCTTTTGTCAAACATCATTGTATCAACCGGCGTTAGTTCATATGCGGCAAGAATGTATTTATCTTCACCCTCCGGGAATGAAAATTCACTCTCGCTCTCTGCCTCAAGCAAAAGCTTGCCTATATAACGGATATCCTCTGCTCGCTGGCGCATATATTCGTTATTTTTCTTAGACAATATATCCGCCATTGCATTTGTAACGCTTTTTATTGCTTCTTCCGTGCTCTTTCCGCCCTCAACTTCTTTTTTCATCGGATCAATAAGCATGGAATCCTGCAAAAGCATTTCATATGCCGCAAAAATTTTTGCCTTATCCTCTCCCATTTCTTCAAGGGCTTGCTTGTGAAGCCGGGAGACTTTTTTCAAAGTTTTTTCGACCGCCTCGTCAATATCGAGCTTTATTTTATTTTCACTTTTTTTCTCAAAGTAAATCATCTTAGCCGATACAATTCCGGGCGAGCCGGCAATACCTTTATAGATTTTCATTTTACATCACTCCGAATCCAAAGTTTGTACAAGAGCGTCAACCGCTTCCTGTTCATCCTCGCCGCTGGCTCTTATTTCAATTACATCGCCTTTAACCGCTCCGATACAGAGAATCATCAAAATGCTTTTGCCCTCATATTCTTCTCCGTCCTTTATCACGGCAATATCACTTTTGAACCTTCCTGCAGTTTTGCAGAAATCCGAAGCAGGTCTTGCATGCAAGCCTTCTTCGTTTTTGATTTTGTAGCTGACTTGTACCATTTTTGTTTACCTCCTTACCATAACTCAAGTATTTTTTTAATTTGTTTAATATCTGTCAGATTAGCAAGTCTTTCACATTCGGTGTCATCCTCCATAAAGGTTACAACCGACTTATAAAATCTGATAATCTGATTTTTTACATTTTCATCCTCGTCCAAATCAAACGCAAGCAAAAGAATTTTATCGGTAAATTCGCCGCCCTCGGTCCACTCAATCGGCTTTTCCAATGTTGCAAATGCCGCAACCGAGTGGTTTACAAAGCCTGAAAGTCCGTGCGGCAGGGCAAAGCCCTTACCGATGTCGGTCGGGGTGGACGCTTCCCTTTCCAAAACCGTTTTTTCAAAAGCCTCGGTAACATAACCGAGATTTTCCAGCCGTGAACACATCATATGCAAAAGCTCTTTTTTGTTTGAAATCCTGCATTTCGGAAAAATAAGCTCATCCGTAAAAAGACTTGTGTTCGGATTGATTGCCTTAACGCCGGTGACTCGCTTAACTCTGAGTTTTTTCATATACTCTTCAAGCTTTTTTATATCCTTTTCATCCAGCAAATGCCCGACCGTTATAACTTCTCTGTTCAGCCGATACGAATCCAGCGGAGTTGACGCAATTATAAAATCGCATTGTTCCTGCTTGATTTTGTGCATATCGCGTCCGGAATACACAGCCGTTATTCTTATCTCCGGAATTGCTCTGGATATCTTCTCCTTCAAAATCTGTGAAATTCCTATTCCGTAGTCACATACTATGCACGCGTCAAATCCCGACAAATGCCGCTCTATTGCTCCGCCGGTCTGCAGTGCTATAAATCCGACTTCATGCTCATTAAGTTCCAGACCGAGTTCTTTTTCAAAAATATTACCCAGAAACCAAGCAATTGCCATCATATTCGGATACTGAGTTTTAATTTCCGAAAGCAAACGGTTTTTTGCCGTAATTCCGTATTTCAGTCTTGAAATACTTGTTTTAAGTTGCAAAAACATTTGCTTTACAAAGAACTTATCCTCTCTCAAATCAACATCCGCTATTTCGCTTATCAGATTTACTGCCTTGACAGTCAGTCTGCAAAGTTCAATGTTTTTTGCTTCATAGCGCCGTCTTGCTTCATCCGAGTCAAAGCCTTGTATTTCCGATACCTCCAATGAAAATATCAAAAATTTTCGCTCTTCGTCCGAAAAGGTAATCTTATAGATTTCCTCAAGCCTTTCAATCAGCAAATCCACAAATTCCGCTGCCGATGTCCCGCTTATCGGGCAATCGATTGTTTCCGGTGTTTTCACCTCATAGCCTTTTTTGATTCTGAGAATCGAAAGAGCAGTCAAAAACAACAGATTAACTCCCGAAGCATAAGTAAAGCAAAATCCCAATTTTTGCTCGGCTTTTCCGATTACGTCCGCAATCTCATCCGGCTCAAATCCGGACAATGCAGCGCACATAGCCTCATGCTCCTCGGCTGATGCAAAGGAATATCTTGCCTCGCCGACATTGATAAGCTTTGCGTAAAACGGAATATATTCGTTATAAAAAGCAAGGCTTGCAAGGCGGAAATTAAATTCACTTGCCTGAATTGAAATCCCCTTTCCTCTGCGGCGTTCAAACAGGATATGATTTTCAAAAAACCACTCGCCCACATAATCCAGAAGCTTATCCAGCTGAGTTCTGCCGATATAATACTTTTCGGCAAGCTTCTGAGCGGTCAGACTGCCTGTCTTTAAAAGCTGTCTGATAATATAAAATATTATCTGTGCATCATCGGTCTCCGACTCGCTGCGCAGCCTGTGCCATTCCTCTTCGGTCATTATCAGCCTTACGCCGGCATTCGGTTTTGTCTGTGCACTCCCTGCGCCACGCTCCGCTAAAATTTCTTTTATTGAAGCAATGTCGTTTCTGATTGTTTTGACCGAAACCTCCAGCCGTTCGGCAAGATAAGAAAAAGTAATATAATCCCGGTTGCCGTATAAAATTTTCAGTATTTCGAGTTGTCTTTTATTCATATCCTTTGCGCTCCTCTTTTGCGCATTTCCTTTGTACAACTTAATTATACAACGTTAATGCAGTTTTGTATTTTTGTTTTTTTGACACATTAGGGAAACTTCCCGCAATATTGTTTTTGCCCGTACAAGATAAACAGTTCGGAATCAGGTAAAATTCCCGTTTCCGTCCTCTATTTCTGTATTAATTGTACCATTAAATCCGAATAAAGTCAAAGGACAAATATTTCCCTTATAAGTCATTGAAAAACCAACAATTTTCAATTTACATTTTACAAAAAAATATAGACAAATATGTTCTGATATGATATAATTAAAATAAATTATATTGGAAAGGAATTGAATTACATAATGAATTTAAAATTTAAAAAAATTATTTCGTTTGCAGTCTCCTGTGCAGCGGCAATGACTGTATGTATTAACGCACTTGCTGCTGATTTTGTGGATATGCCTAACAACTGGACAACCTCCGCACTTGAAAACGCAGCAAAGAACGGACTTTTATACGGAGAAGAAACAGAAAGCGGCATGAAGATAAATCCCGATGCAAATATTACCCGTGCTCAAATGGCTGCTATAATTGTGCGTGCCTTCGGTGCGGCAGAAACAACGGATATAAGTAAATATGTTGACGCAAACGCAAATGCATGGTACTATAC
>CAKSFY010000054.1 GCA_934454035.1 uncultured Clostridia bacterium
ACAGTCCACCGGACTGTCATTCACTACCTCGGTGCCGCTACGCTACCTTTAGGCAAGGGAGGCATATCGGAGGGCGAATCGGGAGACAAATCGGGAGATATGCGAGAGTGCCATTCGCTGCCCGGATGCTTTTGTGCTGATTTCAGGCAGGGAAGATATCTGAATTAATATTTATTACAATTTTTCTGCCGCTCTGAGCTTTGCGCTTTTGGAACGCGAATTTTCTTTCAGTTCATCCTCGTCCGGCAATATGGGTTTATTTGTTATTATCTTAATCACGGGCTTTTTTCCGCATACGCACACCGGAAAATCTTTCGGACATATGCAGCCCGAAGCCAGTTCCTTAAATGCGGTCTTTACAATTCTGTCCTCAAGCGAATGAAAGGTTATAACAGCCAGCCTTCCGCCCGGCTTTAAGCAATCCGCAAAATCAATTACCGCCTGTTTCAGTATGCTCAGCTCTCCGTTTACTTCTATTCTGATTGCCTGGAATACGCGCTTTGCCGGGTGTGAGCCGTCCTTTCGCGCACCGCTCGGCACTGCTGCCTTTATTATATCCACAAGCTCAAAGGTGGTTTCTATAGGCTTTATTTTTCTTTTTTCTTCTATAAATTCCGCAATCCTCTTAGACCATTTTTCTTCGCCGTAGTCGTAGAAAATGCGCGTCAGTTTTTCTTTTGAATAAGTGTTTACAACCGTTTTGGCATCAAGATTGTCTGAACGGTTCATTCTCATATCGAGTGCGGAATCATGCATGTAGCTGAATCCTCTTTCGGCGTTGTCAAGCTGATAGGACGAAACACCCAAATCCAGAACTGCGCCGTCAATTTTATCAATATGAAGATTGTTTAAAATATCTTTTATTTCGGAAAAATTTCGGTTTACATATGTAACCCTACCGTCAAATTCAGCAAGACGTTTTTTTGCGGCTTCTATGGCTTCACAGTCACGGTCAATTCCTATCAGCCGTCCGGATTTTGTACGGGACAAAATTCCGTGTGAGTGTCCGCCGCCGCCCAAGGTTCCGTCAACCCAGATTCCGCCGTCTTTTAAATTCAGTTCGTCAATTGTTTCGCCGAATAATACGGAAATATGTTTAAATTCCATTTATATTCCTCTTATCATATATTCAGATTGTATTGCTTGATTCCGTCAAGTACAATATCATCGTCAATATATTCGTTGACCTTGTTCCAGCCGTCCAAATCCCAGATTTCGAGCTTGGTATTGCTGCCGACAAGAATAATATCCTTTTTCAGCCCGGCAAAATCAATAAGCTCCTGAGTAAGAGGGATTCTGCCTTGCTTGTCCGGCTCGCAGGACATTGCCTTGCCGAACAGACGTCTTTGGAACATTGCGGCATTTCTGTCCGTTCCGGTCGGGAGTTCACGCACTTTCTGAGCGATAATCTCCCATTCGTCCTCGGTATACAGATTAAGGCATTTTTCCGACGGTGAGCGCGTAATATAAACTGTCGGAGACAATTTTTCTCTTACCTTTGCGGGCAGTATAAATCTGTTGCGCTCGTCAAGCTGGCGAGTGTATTCTCCTACGAAAAATACCATATTCAACTGCACCGTCCTTTCTTTTTAAACCAAATCGCTCCAATTCACTCACTTTTACTCCCATTATACACTATTCCTTTCAAATATACAAGCCTTTTTTTAAAAAAAATTTAAATTTTATTACATTTTCATAACTTTTGTGAAAAATAACCGAAACATAAATTAAATTTTTAAAATTTAAATAAAAAAATCTTGTAAGAATCCCGGAAATAATGTATAATGAAAATAGTAATGCAAGAAAGGATATTTACGATGGATAAAATAACGCAAACACTTATTGAGGAGTTTTCACTCAAAGAATTTCAGGCAGTTAATACGATTAAGCTTTTGGACGAGGGAAATACTGTTCCGTTTATTGCACGTTACAGAAAAGAAGTGACCGGAGAATTGTCTGACGAGATATTGCGCGCATTTTCCGAAAGATTGGAATATCTGAGGAATATAGAAGCAAAAAAAGAAGAAGTACTCCGTCTTATCGGTGAGCAGGAAAAACTGACGCCGGAGATTGAAAAAGCAATAGAAAACGCAAAGACCGTTACAGAGCTTGACGATATTTACAGACCGTTCCGCCCGAAGCGCCGGACTCGTGCCACAATCGCAAAGGAAAAGGGACTTGAGCCGCTGGCGGAATTTTTATTTGCACAAAAGCAGAACAGTGAAAGCCCCGAATCCGCGGCACTCGGGTTTATTGACGCCGAAAAGGGAGTCAATAGCGCAGAGGACGCATTAGCCGGGGCAATGGATATAATTGCCGAGATGATTTCCGATAATGCGGACTACAGAAAGGATATAAGAGAGCTCACATATAAACATTCTGCGGTTGCTGTCAAAAATGCAAAGGACGAAGAAAGCGTATATGAAATGTACTACGATTTTTCGGAGCCTGCCGCAAAAATTGCAAATCATAGGATTCTTGCGATTAACAGAGGGGAAAAGGAGGGTTTCTTAAGCGTAAAGCTGAATATGGAAGAGGAAATTCCGATTCGTTATCTTATAAGACAGACAACGCCGAAAAATCCGTCACCGTCCACAGAATATGTAAAGCTTGCGGCAGAGGACGCATACAAGAGGCTTATAGCGCCGTCAATCGAAACGGAAATAAGAAATATTCTGACAGACAGAGCGCAGGAGGACGCAATCAAGGTATTTGCCAAAAATTTAAGCGGACTGCTTTTGCAGCCGCCGATTAAGGGTCAGACAGTTCTGGGACTTGACCCCGGCTACAGAACCGGCTGCAAGGTCGCTGTTGTGGATGATACGGGCAAGGTTTTGGATACGGGTATCGTTTATTGCACACTGCCGAATCATGACAAGGAAAAAGCAAAGAAAATTCTTAAAAGCATGATATTAAAAAATAATGTCGGACTTGTTTCAATAGGAAACGGAACGGCTTCAAAGGAAACAGAGGCGGTTGCGGCGGAGGTTATATCCGAGCTTGACCGAAAGGTTTATTATATGATAGTAAGCGAGGCGGGTGCATCGGTTTACTCAGCCTCAAAGCTTGCAAGCGAGGAATTTCCCGAATATGATGTTTCGCTCAGAAGTGCGGTCTCAATAGCAAGACGCTTGCAGGATCCTCTTGCGGAACTTGTAAAAATCGACCCCAAAGCTATCGGCGTGGGACAGTATCAGCATGACATGAATCAAAAGCGTCTCGGCGAGGCTCTGGGCGGAGTGGTTGAGGACTGTGTAAACAGTGTCGGGGTGGACCTGAATACTGCGTCTCCATCGCTTCTTTCGTATGTTTCGGGCATAAATGCGGCAGTTTCCAAAAATATAGCCGCATACAGGGAGGAAAACGGAAAATTTAAAAACCGAAAGCAGCTTTTAAAGGTCAGCAAGCTTGGTCAAAAAGCATTTGAGCAGTGCGCAGGCTTTTTGAGAATAACCGACGGTGACAATATTTTCGACAACACATCGGTGCATCCGGAAAGCTACGACGCAGCAAAGAAGCTTTTACAGATTCTCGGTTACGGTGAACAGGACGTAATAAGCGGAAATATTTCGGAAATCAAAACAAGAATTAAAGATGCAAATATAAATAAACTGTCGGAGGAACTCGGAATAGGTGTTCCGACAATAAGAGACATTGCGGACAGTCTCCTGAAAAAGGGCAGAGACCCGAGAGATGAGCTGCCGCAGCCTGTTCTGCGGACGGATATAATGGATATTGACGACCTGAAACCGGATATGATTCTTACGGGAACTGTCAGAAATGTAATTGATTTCGGAGCATTTGTAGATATAGGCGTTCATCAGGACGGACTTGTGCATGTATCGCAGATATGCGACCGTTATATCAAGCATCCGCTTGAGGCGCTTTCGGTCGGGGATATAGTAAAGGTTAAGGTTTTGTCCGTTGATAAGGCAAAAAAGAGAATTTCGCTGACAATGAAAAATATATAGGGGTGTTTGTTATGACGCATACAATTGCATTCCCGGGATTGGGAATATCTATGGAAATTAACCGTGTTGCATTTACTGTTTTCGGCAAAGACATATTCTGGTATGCTTTAATTTTGCTATCGGGGTTTCTGCTCGGACTGCTCTTTGTGTATAACACATGCGAAAAAAGAGGCGTGTCAAAGGATGCGGTTTTTGATATTGCATTCTGGGGATTGATTTTCGGACTGATTTGCGCAAGAATTTATTATGTGCTTTTTGATATTGAGTCGCTTGAGGGTAATTTTTGGAATATATTCAAAATATGGAACGGCGGAATTGCTATTTACGGCTCGCTTATAGGTGCAATAGGCACGGCACTGGTTTATTCTGTCAGGCACAAGCTTAAGCCATTAAAGGTTTTTGACGTTTTTGTGCCCGGACTTTTGATAGGGCAGATAGTCGGCAGATGGGGAAACTTTGTAAATGCGGAGGTTTACGGCGGAATAACTACCCTGCCGTGGCGTATGACAATTAACGGAGCAGCAGGGGTACATCCGTTGTTTTTGTACGAATCTCTTTGGAACTTGGCAGGACTTATAATAGTTTTGCTTATACGGGATAAGAAAAAAGCGGACGGGCAGGTGTTCTTTTTCTATTCACTGTGGTACGGAGTCGGCAGATTCTTTTTGGAGGGTATGCGCCAGCCGCAGTATATTCTGTGGGTGATTCCGAATGTTCTCGGAATATCGCAGCTTGTAGCGCTTATTGCGGTTGCGGTTTCAATCGGTGCGCTGGTTTTTTTGGGAAAGAAAAAATAAAAAGGGAATGTAAAAAAGCCCGGAACGCAAAAAGGCGGTGTAAAAAAAGTACACCGCCTTTTTACATCCCCTTTTCATATCATTTATTTAACCAATCAGTTTTTTCAGCCGTTCCATTGCTTCAATCGTATTTTCACGGCTTGAAAACGCAGTCAGACGGAAATAATACTTCCCGTTTTCGCCAAAGCCTGCACCGGGTGTCCCGACGACGTTTATCTTTGTCAAAAGCAGATCGAAAAAATCCCATGATTCCATATTGTTCGGGCATTTAAGCCAGATATACGGCGAATTTTTTCCGCCGAAATATTTAATGCCGCATTCGTCCAAAGCATTCATAATTATTTTAGCGTTATTTTTGTAATAGCTTATATTTTCTTTGATTTCGGAAAGTCCTTTTTCGGAAAAGACAGCCTCTGCTCCGCGCTGAACTATATATGAAACGCCGTTGAATTTGGTTGTCTGACGTCTGAGCCAAAGTGAATTAAGCTCGGTATCGCCGCTTTTAAGCGCATGCGGAACAATTGTATAACCGCAGCGCGTACCCGTAAAACCTGCCGTTTTGGAAAGTGAACAGAATTCTATTGCGCATTCTTTTGACCCATCAACTTCAAATATGCTTCTTGGCAAATCCTCCGATATAAATGCCTCGTAAGCGGCATCGTATAAAATCACCGCATTGTTTTCCCTGGCGTAATCAACCCATTTTTTCAGACCGTCATAATTATATGCCGCACCGGTAGGATTATCCGGCGAGCAGATATAGATTATGTCCGCTTTTATTTTTTTATCGGGGAGCGGCAGAAATCCGTTTTCTTCGCAAGCGTCCATATAAATAATTTTTCTGCCGTCCATAATATTTGTATCGACATAGACGGGATAAACCGGGTCGGGAATAAGAACAGTGTTGTTTTTATCAAAAAGGTCAAGTATATTGCCTATGTCGCTTTTTGCTCCGTCCGATATAAATATTTCATCGGCGGCAAGCTCAACATTTATTTTTTTGTAATAGCCTTTGACCGCCTCTCTCAAAAAGGAATACCCCTGCTCGTCTCCGTAGCCGTGAAAGGTTTCTTTTACGCCCATTTCTCCGACCGCTTTTTCCATAGCGTCTGTGACTGCCTTGCACAAAGGCAGCGTTACATCGCCGATTCCCATTCGGATTACGCTTCTTGTATTATCCTCGGCAAGATATGCGTTTACTCTCCGTGCTATTTCAGAAAACAGATAGTTTTTCTTCAGATTTTGGTAGTTTTCATTCAGTTTCATAAAAATCCAGTCCTTTCATCGGCACAACTCGCCGTCAAATACAAACTCTGCAGTCCCTCTCATAATCACATTTGAGTCAGCTTGATATTTAATCTCCAAATCGCCGCCCAAAAGTTTTACCGTAATAAATTTATCGGGCAATACAATTTTATTTTTTACCGCTGCCGATACTGCGGCGCATGCCCCTGTTCCGCAAGCCATGGTTTCGCCGCTGCCGCGCTCCCACACACGCATAAACAATGTGTTATCGTCCAAAACTTCAACAAATTCGGTGTTTATTCTTTCGGGAAACATGGGGTCGTTTTCATAAAGACTTCCTATTTTCTCCAAATCAAGCTTATTTACGTTTTCGGAAAAAATAACGCAGTGCGGATTTCCCATCGATACACAGGTAATTTTCTGCATTTTTCCGGCGAGCATAACCTCCTTGCCTGCTACCTCGGCAGTGTCGGAAATTACGGGAATTTTATCGGCGGCAAACTCCGCTTTTCCCATATTAACGGTTATTTTTGAGACTCTGCCGCAGTCTGTATCAAGGTGAAGCCGTTTTATACCGCTCAGAGTCTCGAGCGTTATATCGGTTTTATCTGTCAGACCTCTGTCGTACACATATTTCCCTATGCAGCGTGTTGCGTTTCCGCACATTTTGCCCTCGCTGCCGTCCGCATTGAACATTCTCATTCTGAAATCGGCTTTTTCCGACGGCATTATAAGCACAATTCCGTCACCGCCGACCCCTTTGTGCCTGTCGGAAAGCCGGACAGACAGTTCGGACGGGTTATCGATATTTTCTTCAAAGCAATTAAAATAGATGTAATCGTTTCCGATTCCGTGCATTTTGGTAAATTTCATTATAAATCATTCCTTGCTATATCTTCAAAGCTTTCGCCTTTTACGACCGTATAATCCTCTTTGCCTTTCAGCATAATAATCGGCGGTCTGCCGACTCTGTTATAATTTGACGACATTGCGTAGTTGTATGCTCCCGTAGTGAGTACTGCAAGTATATCGCCTCTTTGTATGCTTTCCGGGAGCGGAATATTTTCTCCTATTATATCGCCGCTTTCGCAGCAGCGTCCGACAACCGAGCAGTTGAATCCGCAGCGCTCCCCGGCTTTATTTGCGGCAATGATTGTATAAGCGGATTTATAAAGCGCAAATCTGGGATTGTCGGTCATGCCGCCGTCTGTTGATACATAATTTTTGTAACCGGGGATTCTTTTGACAGAACCGACGGTGTATAGCGTAAGTCCCGCATCGGCAACAATGCTTCTGCCGGGTTCCATGCGGACGGAGGGCATACAAATGCCGAGATTATCGCACATTTTTCTCATGCGTTCCGCCACATGCTTTATATTTTCTTCTATATTTATATGCGGATCGGCTTCGGTATATCTCACCCCGTAGCCGCCGCCGAGATTTAATATTTTTGCATCGTATGAATATTCTTTTTTTGCATGGGCAATAAATCCCAGCATTATCTCTGCTGCCGCAAGATAAACCTCCGAATCAAAGACCTGTGAGCCGACATGGCAGTGGAAACCGCACAGCTCAATATTTTTCTTAGAAAGTGCAAGTCTTGT
Organism: uncultured Clostridia bacterium; assembly: GCA_934454035.1. GTDB lineage: Bacteria > Bacillota > Clostridia > UBA1381 > UBA1381 > CAKSQL01. The sequence goes on from CAKSFY010000054.1 coordinate 7,618, forward strand.
AATTTCATCGGCTGCACCGGTTGCAATTGCCGAGCCGAATTTGGAATCAACCTTTCCGGTTGAGACCGCTTCATATGTGTGCGGATCGATTCCGGGGGTCAGTCTTATCAGAATTTTCTGGCGTAATCCTCTCTGTGCCGCTTTTGCGTCAATTGCTTCAATTTCTTCGGCATTGTCGGCTACAAAATATCCTATTTTGGAGTCCATTGCAAATTCAATGTCACTGTCGGTTTTGTTATTTCCGTGAAAATATGCCTTTTCCATAGGAAAGCCTGCCGAGACTGCGGTGTAAATTTCCCCGGGCGAAACAACGTCCGTTCCGATTCCCTCTTCGTTTGCAATTCTGTAAATTTGCTTAAATGAGGCTGCCTTGCTTGCAAAAAGCGGCATTGAACCGTTACCGAAATATTTTTCCATCGCGTTTTTGTATGTGCGCATGTTTTTTCTGATTCGGTCCTCGTCCATGACATAAAGCGGAGTGCCGTACTTTTTTGCAAGAGTGCGGACATCATGCTCTCCGAAATAAAGTGTATTGTCGTTTATTTTCAAGTTATCGCATATCATATTTTTCGCTCCTATCCGATAAGTCCGAAGTTTTTCATAAGTGTAAACAGTTTTTCGGGGTTTTCCATTGGTGTCAGCGGCAGACGGAGAAAGTTTTTGCCGAAGCCCATTTTTTCCATAGCGGCTTTTACGGGAATCGGGTTTACTTCACTGAATAACTCATTTATAAGCTCAAGGTATTCAAGCTGCATATCCGTACTTTTTTGAACATCCCCCGAAAGATAGCTTTTGCAAATCATTGAAGTTTCTTTCGGCATTATATTGGAAAGCACGGATATAACCCCTTTGCCGCCCAGCGACATAACAGGCACAATCTGGTCATCGTTTCCGGAGTAAATATCAAGCTTGCCGCGGGTAAGTGCCGCAATTTTCGCAACCTGGGAGATGTCTCCGCTTGCTTCCTTGACGGCGGCTATGTTCGGGTGCTCGCACAAAACCGCACAGGTTTCCGGCTTTATATTGCAGCCTGTCCTTGACGGAACATTGTACATTATTATCGGCTTGGTGCTTGCGTCCGCAATGGCTGTAAACGATTTTATAAGTCCGCCTTGAGTTGCTTTGTTGTAATAAGGAGTTACGACAAGCATTGCGTCGGCGCCTGTATCGCAGGCATATTTTGTAAGATCCAATGCGTATGCAATATCGTTTGAGCCTGTTCCGGCAATGACGGGGACTCTGCCGGCAACCTTGTCAACAACAAATTTTAAGACCTGTCTGTGTTCTTCATCGGAAAGGGTAGGCCCCTCCCCGGTAGTGCCTGCCGCGACTATCGCGTCAATGCCCGAGTCAATCTGCCAATCGATAAGACGGGCGAAAGTATCGTAATCCACTCCGCTTTCATTCATCGGTGTTACTATGGCGGTTGCCGCCCCTGTGAAAATTGTTTTGTTCATAGAAAATCTTCCTTTCTTTTTCTATGCGCATGCCGCCGAAATACAAAAATCGGATAACCAAAAGGCTATCCGATTAAACTTTCTCAAAAAATTATTTCGGGATAGCGCTCCGCATATTATCTGCGACAGCAGCCGAAATCTTATTTCCGTCTGCCAGACCGGTACTTTGCCATGTGACCGTCTTCGGCACTCTGCCCCTTTTTTCGCTTTCCGTCCCGGCAGGACGTTTTATAATCATAAAGCGAATACTCTTTACAGAATGCGACCTCTATCATCTATGGCTTTATTATAACGCACACTTAAATTTTTGTCAACGGTTTTTTCCTTAAATTACGCGTATTGGTAAATTTGAATAATAAAAATTATTAAAAGACGAAAAAGTAATATAAAAAGACGAAAAAGTCTATTGATTGTGATGCCGAAAAAATATTATAATGTATATATAAAATGAGAATGGGAAGATAGCATATGAAAAAAAAGTATCTGATAAGTACGTTTCTTGCTTTATCGGTTTCTGCGGCGTGCCTTTCGGGCTGTGAGCCGAAAATACTCAAAGAAGCTGAGGCTGAGGAAAAAGTACATATAAGCTTTTCATTCTGGGAACCGAGTGTGGATAATAATCTGCAAAACGGACTTGAAAAGGTTATCGAAAACTACGGGAAGATTCATCCCGAGGTAGAGGTTGAGCTTATTTCAAAACCGGTAAGCGGTTACCAGGACTGGATAAAAGAGCAATATGCCGCAAATCGCGCACCGACTATAGAGAGTAATCATACTCCGAATCTTGCAACACGTTATGAACAGGGACTCGTGTATGATTTTAAAGACGAGTTAAAGAAAATTAATGAATATGACGGAGTAGTCTGGAAAGATGAGTTTTCCGAACGTAAGCTTGAACAGGCGGATAACGGTATAACGCTTCCGTGGTTTGATTTGGGGGTTGCCTACTATTATAATAAGAATGTTTACAAAGAACTGAATCTGACAGTGCCGGAGACATGGAACGAGTTTATGTCAAACTGCCGGGCGATAGAGGATTACGGAAAAACTCCCATAGCGCTGATGGCGCAGAAAAAAGATGCTCTTGTATGGCTGAAGCTTTATATTGAGGGCGGCATGATAAGCCGTTATGTAAACAAAGAGGAATATGACGCGGATCAAGACGGGAGTGTTTCAACCGACGATGTATATAAAGCGATTGTAAGCGGCAAGCTTGATGTAACAAAAGGCGAACCGAAAAAAATGCTCTCGGAGCTGCTCGATTGCTATAAGCTTTACGGACGGTATGCGCATAATGCGATAGAACTTGACGAAACCGAAGCAAAGCAAAAATTCTTAACCGGCGAGGCGGTGCATATAATGACCGGCAGCTGGGATATGAAAGGTTTTGAGGAAAATAAATCGGAGAATGTGGATATAGGAGTTTTTAAGCTTCCGAAGTTTACTGCGGAAAATACGGAATATCCGGGCAATACGCCGTTTTTGGGAGGTGTTCAGTCGCTTGCGATAACGGCTTCGGCAACCGAAGAGCAAAAGACGGCGGCGATGGATTTCCTGAAATTTTTATTCTCAAAAGAGCAGTATAACGTGTTTTATGAAACAACTATGCAAATGCCGACAATGAAAGGATTTGACAATGAACAAATGTATGAGCCTTTCAGAGCACAGGGAGGTAATTCGCGCGCCGGAATGATTGTAGACAGTGAGGATACAAAAATAAGCTGTGAGATATTCTCCGGTATGGAAATAAGCGCAGATGAATTTGCCGAGGAAATTCAAAAAAGCAATGAAGCAATAGCAAAAAAATATATAAAAAGTGAATGAAGAAAGGACGGAATAAAATGAAAAAATTTAAAAAGATTTTGGCGGCGGCAGGCATTTTGTGTATTACGGCCATGGCAGGGACACTGGCTCATGCCGAGCCGGGATATATGTGGCTGGAAGCGGAGGGCGGCACAGTAACCGAGGGAAGTTATACTTCGGTTGATACGGAAGGCGCAAGCGGCGGCAAAGGAATGATGGTAAACGAAAGCAAAAAAACCGAGTCAAAGGTTGAGTTTACTTTTGAGGTTGATGAAGCCGCTTCATATGATATAAAAATTTTAACCGCCGGAGGAACCTTTGTTTCAAAGTATGAATGGAAACTTGATGACGGAGAATTTAAGCAGGGCGGAACAGGCGACGGAAAAGCAGTCTATCAGATTAAGGGTGATAACAATAAAGCGTCGGACGTAAAATGGTGCTCGCTTTCGACCGAAAATCTGACTGCCGGAGAGCATACCATAACAATTTATACATATAAAAAAGCGATTACAAAATATATTCACTATTTTGACGCAATTGCGGTTGTCCCGACTGAATGGAACTGGACGCCGGACGGAATAAACAGACCGGAGGTTAAAAAAAGCACAAAAGCAAACGCGGCAATGTACAATTTTTCCGAATTGACAAATACAAATCAGCCGGGGGTTTTTGTTGAGGGAGCTTCGGTTTGTGTTTTGTCAAAGCAGGATGAGGGAACTGTCTATAATTTCCCGGTTAAATTCAAAGCTCCGAAAGATGGTACATATGATCTTTACTTCTGCGGAGCGAGAGTGGGCGCTGATTTCGTCTCACCGTATGCCGCTTATTATATTGACGGAGAGGATAAGGGTACCCCGGACAGCTCGCAGTATTATAAAAATATAAGCAGTGCCGACGGTACGGGCGGCGGCTGCGGAATGGGCTGGTACAGACTTGACAGGCTGGATTTGGACACTGAGGAGCATGAGCTTTCGTTCAGATTTGATTCTCCGCGGTCGGCAGGCGATTATGTTATAGCACTTCGGTATCTTGTGCTTGTTCCGTCGGATGCAAATCTTACTTTTTCAGACAGCAGCGTCGGAAATATAGCAGAGTTTGTAAAGTACGGAATTTATCTTGATGGGAAACCGGAAAATATAACCGATAATTTGAATTTGCAGGAAAAAGCAATTAACGGAAACCAAATTACATGGTCATCATCGGATGAGAGCATTGTAGCACCGGACGGAGAAGTAACAAGACCCGGATATTATGACGAGGATAAACAAATCACGCTTACCGCTTCATTTGAGGCATGTGACAGAACTTCAAAGGATACTTTCACAAAAGAATTTTTGCTTACGGTTAAGAAAAAGGAAGCCTATACGGTCAAAAATTTTGCTCTCGCTTATCCTAACGGAAAAGACTTCGGACAAAATGCCAATGGCGGTACGCTTACGGCGAGTGCAAATATTTCAAATAACACCAATGAAGAAAAGGACGCAATTTTAATTATTGCTATGTATGACGAAAACGGAGCTATGTCGGCGATTGCTTCAAAAAAATGCCGTCTGACGGCGGATTTGCAGGAGATAAAAGCAGAACTTCCGATATCGGAGGAAAAAGAGGGGTATAGTGTTGACGCATTTTTATGGACAGATATGGGCGCAAAGAAAATAATTCAAAATTCAATAATTTCATATACAAAATAAGGAGGATAATATTATGAAATCAACAAAAATTATTGCAATTACACTTGCAGCGGCAGCGGCATGCAGCGGACTTTCCGCTTGCGGCAGCAAAAATACGGCGGTTACAAAGGACGGAAAAATCAGACTCACGGTCGGCAATTGGCCGGATAAAGAGGCAAATCCCGATTCATACGAATCAAGTATGAAAACAAAGGAAAAGTTTGAAGCAAAATATCCGGATATAGAAGTTGTTCCGGATACCTGGAATTATGACATTCAAACCTTTGCGGCAAAAGCAGAGGGTGAAACCCTTCCTATAGTATATAATACTTTCTTTACCGAGGCAAAGAAAATAATTGACTTGGGATATTCGGCAGATATCACAGACGCTATGAAACAGTACGGATATTACGACGTTGTTTCGGACGAAATTATGAATGAAATTTCACGTGACGGCAAGGTTTATCTGATTCCGTCGAACGTTTATACCCTCGGCTTGGTAATGAACCTTAATTTATTTAAAGAAGCCGGACTGATGAATGCGGACGGTTCACCCAAATTCCCGGAAACATTTGACGATGTTCGTCAAATGGCAAAGACAATTCATGATAAGACAGGCAAGGCAGGCTTTATATTCCCGACAACCCAAAACGGCGGCGGCTGGAACTTTACGGCTCTTGCATGGAACTTCGGCGGAACATTTATGAAAGAAAACGGAGATAAATGGGAATCCGATTTCAACGACGGAACAACCGCAGCTCTTCAGTGGCTTAAGGATATGATGTGGGAGGATGGTTCGCTTCCTGCAACGACTTTGGTTAGCAATGATGATACAACAAAGCTTGTCGGAACAGACCAAGCGGCAATGATGTTTGCACATCCGGGGCAGGTTGATTTGCTTGTAAGCCAGTATGGCATGAAGCAAAATGACATCGGTTATGCTAAAATGCCTTCAGGCCCTGCAAAGCATACAACTCTTATGGGCGGCGGATTTTATGTAATAGCTCCGCAGGCAACCCCCGAGCAGATTGACGCAGCGTTTAAATGGCTTGAATTTAACGGAAATACTCCGGCAACAACTCTTACGGAGGATGCAAAGACATCGCTCAGAACAGACTACGAAACAAAGTATAACGAAAATAAATCGGTAATCGGAATTAAGGATTTGTCTATATGGACAGATAAAGAGGTTACGCAGCATTATAAAAATGAGCTTGCCGAGGAGTTCAGAAATATAGACGAGAAAAACATTTCTTCATATAACGATAAGTCCGGAGTCGAATATCAGACAGAAGAAAAAATGTGTGCGCAGGATTTGTACGGACT
>CAKSFY010000055.1 GCA_934454035.1 uncultured Clostridia bacterium
ATACACCGTATCTATACATAATTCTTTTTTCATATTGTCGCGCATTTCAACAGTAAGTATTTCTCCGTTATAGCAATCCATTATCGGTGAAATATATAATTTGCCGTCTAAACATTGAACCTCTGTAATATCTGTTAATAGTTTTTTTACAGGTTTATCTGCCGTAAAATCACGTTTTATTAAATTTTCTTTATCCTGTATCTCTGTACTTGCCTTTGTTATACCGTGCGGCTTCCTTGCTTTGTGGATTAAATTTCCGTCTTTCATGGCACGGTATACGGTATTTCGGCTCACTTTAATCCCGCGTATTTCTAATGCTTTATGTATGCGGTCATATCCGTAATTCGCATTATCCGGATGTTCGGATAAGATTTCATTTATTTTGACCAGAAGAAGATGACGTTTGGAGGGCTTGTCCTTGTTTTTCAGCCACCTGTAATATCCGGATTCGCTGATTTTTAAGACTTTGCACATTAATTTTACTGCGTATCTATTTTTGTATTTCAAAATAAATATATGCCTTTCAGCTGTTTTTACCTCTTCCGGTCTTTTGCGAAAAAACCGAGAGCATCCTTTAATATTTCATTTGCTTGACGAAGCTCTGCGTTTTCACGTTCAAGCTCGCATATTTTTGCATTAGCTTCATTTTCTGTCAGAACCACAGTATGCTTTTTTGCATACTTACGAGCTTTTCTCCAATCAGCAAGCGTGTAGTATTGCAATCCTAATTGCAGTGCTGCCTTCTTGACTCCTATTTCATCGGACAGTTTTAACGCTTCCTCTTTAAATTCTTTGCTGTACTTTGACATTTTCTTTCCCTCTTTCTGATTTATTATATCAGATTTTTGGGTGTTTGTCGACTCTATTTATACTATACCACTCCACTATAATGAATCAGATTTTGTCTTTGTTCGTGCATTTATTTTTTCTCCCCAATTAATTTATTAATTTCATTTTCTATTACAGTATATTGTAATTCAAATAATTCCAAAAATTTCTGCAATTTTTCATCATCAATTTTGCTTATAGCATTATTTTCGGCTTTTATCAAACTGTCTATGCTGCGCTTGCACACTTCAATGCCTTTACTAGTTAAAGTAACACTCTTACTGTTTTTTGCGCCCTTCCCCTTGCTCAATTTGACAAGTCCCGTATCTGCAAGTTTCATCACAGCAGAATTAACTGTTTGCTTGGAAAGGCAAAAATCTTCTGCCAATTTATTTTGTGTGACGGCAGATTGATTTATATACAGACTGTATAAAACTTTAAACCGACAATCGGAAAATCCGAAATGTGTAGCCACATTGTGATATAATGCGTTATAACGATTTGAAATTTCAGAATATTTTTTATTCCATTGATTGATATCCATTGTGCACCTTCAAAAGTCCGAAAACAGACTTTTAAATAAGTATATCATATATTTGATGAAAAATCAACCCATAAATTTACTTTTATTATTTATTAAAAATGTCAGATTTTGCACATAAAAAAACAAACGGCAATCCGTTTCCGATTACCGTTTATTTTTTACAGACAAGTACATATATGTTCTGATTCATGTATTTTTCGTTGCGATGCCATATAATTTTATTCTATATTTTTGAAATCACATACAGGTGACATTTCACCAAGGCTGTTCCAAATCATAACCTTTGCGTGCGTATATGTTTTGGTCGGAGTGAATGTAATTTCTTTGTTGTCATCGCTATATTCACACGATTGCTGCATTTCAACAAATTTATTACCGTCATAAAGAGCAAGGATAACCGTTTTGCCTTCGGATATATTTAACGGTTCGACAATGATTTTGTTATCGCGACTTGTTATCCATATACCGGGACGATACTTAACAACGCTTTCATCATCTAAATAGCTTACACCTTTGTCTATGTATATCCAATCCTCTTGCGTTCCGGTATAATTGACCTCTGTTAAGGCATCGCAGAGATTAAAAGCACTACTGCCGATGTTTGTTACGCTGTTCGGTATTGTAACGCTTGTTAAATCTTTGCAACTTTGAAATGCATTGTCGCCGATGCTTTCCACACCATCGGGAATTTTTATGCTTGTTAAGCCTTTGCAGCTTTGAAATGCATAGTCGCCAATGTTTTTCACACCATACGGAATTGTTACGCTTGTTAAGGCGGTACAATCTGAAAACGCTCCAAATCTAATGCTTGTTACGCCTTTCGGTATTGAAAATGAGGTATCCGTTTTGTTGCTTGGATAGAACATAAGCTTTGTTTTTCCTATGTCATATAAAATATCATTTTCGGAGCAATAAGCAGTATTTCTAGCGTCAATGCTTACATTTGTTAGGTTGCTGCACTCATAAAACGCACCATCGCCGATACCTGTTACATTTTTCGGAATTATTATATCTGTTAAGCCGCTGCAAATTTGAAATGCTTTGTTACCAATGTGCGTCACGCTTTCCGGGATTGCTATTTTCTTTAAGCCCTCGCAACATTCAAACGCATTATCGGCAATGGTTTTTGTGTCGGGTTTTACTTGATATGTATCCGACACACTACCATCCTTTATTTTCTCGGTAAATGTCCACTGGTCTGCTTTTATAAGGTGATTTCCTATATAGAGCACATCCCATTCTGAGGAGGAGTTGTTTATGGGGGTGGGATAAACAGCTTCATTTCCGATGCTTGTTACGCTGTCGGGAATTGTTATGTTCTCTAATTTTTCACAATAGGAAAATGCACTATCACCAATAGTTTTTACGCCGTCTTGAATCGTAACGCTTGCCAGAGCGTCACAGCTGTAAAAAGCGCTATCTCCAACGTCTTTTACGCTACCTGGGATAGTAACTTCTTTTAAACCATCACAATAGGTAAACGCATTTTTGCCAATACTTTCCATACTTTCTGGAATTGTGATGCTTGTTAGGGCTTTGCAGCTGTAAAACGCATAGTCGTTAATATTTTTTATACTGTTTGGAATTGATACGCTTGTTATATTTTCACACCAGTAAAATGCATAATTGCCTACTGATTCAACACCATCTTCTATAACCACTTTTTCAAGATTGTTTTCAATTCCGGACTTTCTCCAGCCCGGAATTACACCGAGGTTCGTTATGTCCTCATCATAATCCGCCATTTTGCCCGTACCGCTTATAGTGAGCATTTTTAGAGAAGGATCATATTCGTATGTCAGATTTTTGCCGCACGATCCTGTGATTTTCCCTGTCGTACCATCGGCAAACGCCGGAAAAGTCATACATAAGACCGTCAGTAAAAACATAAACGCTAAAATTCTTTTTTTCAATTAAACCGCCCTTTCTTTTTAGTTATTGTTCAATTCGTAAGAAAATTTCCAAAACATTGTTGCCGTATCTGCCCTTGACGGAGCAGTTTTGGGATAAATTGCATATTCATATCCATTAAGAGAGTGTATGAACATAACACCCTCCTTAAAGCACCACGCAACAGGAATCTTTGCATAATCGGATATATCCGAATAGTCGTTGTAACCTTCGAGTGCTGAGGAAATATCTGAATCACCGAGAGATACATTAAGTCCCTTTGACTGTGCATATCGGTAGAATATTGCTGCTATCTGTTCTCTTGTTATAACGTCATTTGGTGAAAATGTGTTGTTCCCCGTGCCGCTTAAAACATTGTTTGCGGCAGCCCATGCAACAGGCTTTTTATACCAATCCTGCGTTAAATCTGAAAATTTTGAGTTGTCGCCAGTTTCGGGAGAGCCTACAAATCGGTAAAACATTGCCGCAAACTGTGCTCTTGTGATTGAGTCGTCCGGTGAAAATGTGTCCGAACCCGTCCCTGCCATAATACCGTTGTCAATACAAAACTCAATCCCGCTATGGTCCGGATCACCTTCTGCACTTTTTATATCCTTGAATTTTTTAACGGCACAGTTGTTTCCTTTTTCCTCACAGGTGAATCTTCCGTCTGCGGCAGCGGTCGGTTCACCGCCCTCTATCACTTCGCCCGTATCCAGCAATACGCACTTGAATCCGTTATCTTTGGCATACTGCTCAGCAGCCGTTCCGCTATAGCATTTGATTACAAGATTTTCGTTGCGCACATCATAGTCATTCACATAGTCCCAGCCGAAAGCATGTAAATCAATCTGAGTAACGCTTCTCGGAATTGTAACTTCATTTAAATTATTGCAGCGAAAAAATGCTGCCTCACCTATATGCTCAACTCCCTCTTCAATTGTAAGATTTGAAAGACTCTCACACCATGAAAAAGCATTATCACCAATTTCCTTTACATTACCCGGAATCACAACATTATTAAGATTTTTACACCAATAAAATCCGAGGTGCGAAATTGATTTTAATGTTGACGGCAGCTTAACCGAAGTGATATTTGACATCCCAAAGGCATCAACACCCATCATTGTTGTGCCCTCTCTAATCGAAATATCACCAACAGCTTCCCATTCGTGGATCTGTTTATTTTGCGTTGGTGCTGACGGGTCGGGATTTTCTATCGTCGCATACCCGATTCGGATTCCCGCAATCAAATATTGCCCGTGATACTGAATTCCGTCAATGCGGTTGTTCGGGTCTGCGTCATAAGCCGAGCCGAAAAATATTCTCTTGCCCATATATTCGAGGTTTTTCGGCATTGTAATATTTTTAAGCGCCTCACCGCTGATTGCTTCATCTCCTATATATTTTACACTGTCGGGGATAACCAGCGTTTCAAGCACATCGCCGCAGTTTATGGCGTAATCCTTTATAACTTCAAGTCCATCGTTTAATTTAAGATACTTCAAATAACGTCCGTAAATCGCTCTATTTCCGATTTCCTTTATCGTAGGCGGCAGTGTGATACCGGAAATTTTTGTTGCGCTCTCACGAAGTGCTCCGTCACCTATAGCTGTAACCGTGTGACCGTTTATCTCTGACGGAATATTAAGTTCAACCGTAAAATTTGGATCTGAGTCGTACCAGAATTTCGCTGAATAACTTGTAATCATTGCCGAGCCGTCATCACGGATAGTATATACAAGCGATTCGAGCGAATCATTTTGCCGATACTCCTCCATATCGTCGGTTACAGCAGTTTTGCTTTGTTCATTCCACTCCATTCCGTAGTCCGTATCATAAATACTCCACGCATTTGCCTGCGGAAGAACGACCGAGGTAAGCAGCATTGCCGCACCAAGCGAAGTACAAATTAATTTTTTTAAATGCATAAATATCAGCCTTTCTTTTTTTATAATTGCACACAGCAATTACACAATTGTTTTCTTAATTATACCATATTTATTCAATTCGGTAAATAATATTTCCTCAATTGGCATTGCCGCACATGGAAATAATCTAATTTTTCTGTTTATTTTTTTTATAGATTGTGGTATAATCAAAGAAAGAACATATGGAAGTGAATAAAATGTTTAAAGAAAAGCTAAACGAATATTTAGAATTATTGCATTGCTCCGGCAAAGAATTTGCAAAGCAGTCGGGAATATCGGAATCAACTGTAAGCCGATACAAGTCCGGCACAAGAATACCCAAAGCAAATTCCGAAGATATGAAAAAACTGTGCCGCGGAATCTGCGGAATTGCCACGCAAAAAGGTGTCGGGTTGTCATATAAGGAAGTCTTGTCCGAGCTTAACAAACTTACGGAAATTACACCTTTTGATTATGACTCGATGCAAACAAAATTTAATATGCTGTGCACTGTCCTTTCGGTTAATCTGGCCGATATGTCAACGAAACTGAAATATGATTCGTCTTACATTTCAAGAATAAAAACCGGCAAACGCAGACCGGCAAATCCTCAAAAATTTGCTCTTGATATTGCCTTATATTTTTCCAAATACTACAATGCGGAAAATCACAGAAAAATAATTGCTGAAATAATTGACATTAAACCGGATCAATTAAAAGTGCCTGATGTCTATGTATCAGAGCTTGCTAATTGGCTTACAAACCGCGAATCGGCAGAAAATCCGGAAAACCCCTTAAAAAAGTTTTTGGACAGCCTTGATTCATTTAACCTGAACGAGTACATAAAAGCCATACGTTTTGACGAATTAAAGGTTCCGTCTCTTCCCTTTCAGCTCCCTATAACTAAAAGCTACTATGGTATTGATGAAATGAAAAACGGTGAACTTGATTTTCTAAAAGCTACCGCACTGTCAAAATCAAAACACAACGTTTTTATGTACAGCGATATGCAAATGGACGATATGGCTGCCGACATGGATTTTTCAAAAAAATACATGTTCGGACTTGCCGCAATGTTGAAAAAGGGACTTCATCTCAATGTTGTACACAATCTGAACCGTCCGTTTAACGAGCTTATGCTTGGTCTTGAATGTTGGATACCGCTTTATATGACAGGGCAAATTTCACCATATTACCTGAAAGGAGCTCACAATCTGTTTTTCTGTCATTTTCTGAATGTATCCGGTGCTGCCGCATTATCGGGTGAATGCATTTCCGGATTTCACTCAAAAGGCAAATATTATCTGACAAAAAACAAGGAAGAGCTTGCATATTATCAAGAGCGAAGCTCATGCATATTAAAAAAGGCCCATTCGCTTATGGATATATATCGCAAAGACAGAGCGCAGGAACTTTCGGCATTTTTGCTTGCCGATTCTCATACATGCGGAAACAGAAGAAATATTCTTTCCTCGCTTCCGATTTATACGGCAACCGCTGAGTTTTTGACCGAATTTCTTAACAAACGCAATGTGTCCGCCGATGAAAAGCAAAAAATTCTCAAATATGCCGCCATGCGCCGAGAAATAACGCTTGAAATTCTTAAAAACAACTTACTTTCGGATGAAATACCCTGTCCCGATGAGAATGATTTCGGCAAACATCCGTTTTCACTCTCTTTATCGCTTATGTTCTGTGATACAAATTATGAATATACATACGAAGAATATGCAGAACATTTAAAGCTTACAAAGCAGTTTGAAAAAGAAAATAAAAACTACTCGGTAATTAAAACAAGAGAAAATGCCTTTACAAATATACAAATTACATCTCACGAAAACAAATATGTTATGATATCAAAAAACACTGCACCTACAATTCACTTTATAATTCATCATCCTGTATTGAGAGAGGCAATAGAAAATTTAGAATTTCCTGTATTGTAACACAAAGCACACCCGATACAAAATTCGTATCGGGTGTGTTTTATTTGCCGGATTTTCGCATTTACTCAATCCAAATTGCCGCAAGCGGCGGAACTTTGATTTCTCCGCTGTATGCTTCGCCGGTTGAATCAGGGCTGTAATAAACCTTTTTACAATCTGCCTTGATAATTTGTTCCTTGTCTAAAAAGTTTGCAATAACCTGTCTTTCATTTCCGTTTTTATCTGCCCATCTGACTGAGAGAAGTGACGGATATTTTGTAATATGTCCGCTTTTCAGCTTCATTGTATATTCGCCCACACCCGAAAGCGGCTGCGCTTTTACCATTTTTCCGCATTTTAAATAGTCCTTATATGCTCTTCTCCATGCACTGAAATTCTTAACCAACTTAAAAAGCGGTTCCTGCTTGGGCGGCTCAACGTCCCATTCGACACCCCAGCCCCAGTTTACATTTTTATCTTTTCCGAGAACCATAGTCATTAAATCCCCGGCAACAAAAGAATACGCAATTCTAAATTGCAAACATTCCGGATTTTCCGCAAAATCAAAAGCTTCACCAATGACGCACTGATTACCCATAAAATTATTAAGGTATTCATGGAAAATATATGCATATGCCGGTACAGGCTTACCTATATAAAAACCTGCCGGATATCTCAAATCGCTCATTTGCAAATATTCGATAAACGGTTCACTTCCGGCACACTCACAACCGATAAGCATATCCGAGCCTATTTTTCCCAGTTCCTTTTTAAGGCGCTTAAAAATCTTAATCATTGCTTCATTTTGCCACAATCCCGGGCCCGGCGCATGACCGTGGTCCTTTGCATAGCAGAGACAGCATTCTCCTCCCAAATTCTGGTCAAAATACTGTGTATAATCAATCCCTGCCTTAGCAAGCGAAAGCACTTCGTGCGAGACAATGTCTCCGACCTTATCGCTGACCGGGCACATATCAAATCCGTCTCTTATAGGCTTCCCTATTACTTTTGAATATACTATTTTATCATCCGGAGTGCGGCAAATTAAATTTTCGTCATATTTATCCGATAAATCAAGCTCCGGGTTCAAGTAACTTTTTTCTGTCCAGCCGATACCGCTGCAATATACGCCCACAAGATTGCCTTGTTCGTGAACTGCCGATACAAAATCGCAAAATTCCTTTTCACCGCCGAACGGAGGCCATACGTACGGAGTTGCCCACGGAGCAGTTCCCTCCCAATGCATAGGAAGCGCCATAATTTTTGTTTCAGTTTTTTCTGAAAATTCCTCCGTAACAGTCAAAATATTTGCATAAGGGTAATACATATTAAGCGTCATATCACCATGGTCTATTGTCCCCTTAATCGGATATATCATTACAACAGGCGAATCATCAAACCACTTCGGTAATCTGTCGGATTCGTAAAGCTTTTTCGGCATATTTGTATTTTCCTGCATCCAACTGCGGTAAATTTGTGCTGCATCCTGCCAATCACCCGCAAAAGATGAAGTAATCATATTAAACCCGGGATCATAATGCCCTTTTGCGCCGCTCGTAAATACACGGTATTCAAGCGCAATACCGTAATCGTCAGTATGATATTCAACAGTTTTCGGAGTATGATGCGGGTCATGTGCCGCAAAATATAAACCGCTGTTTTCATTATAATAAGCCATAAACTGCATTGGGCAGCTACCGGGATAGAATCCGCCGAAAGTCTCTGTCTGATATGTAATTTCTCTGTAGTTGAGCCATGATTTTTCGCGAATGGTTTTATCACGGACCAACATACCCTCAAGAGCCGGCCAAAACAGTTCACTGTCTCCGCCTTCGTCAATAAGATTATCCGGTACGGTTATCTGCGGAAATTCAATCCACTCAAGAAACATATCCGAATTATTATCAGCTGTAATATGCCACCAAAATCCGTTTTCCGTATTTTTGCCGACATTAACCGAGGCATCAATAGATAGCCCTCCCAAATTTTTAAAGGAAAGCACAATTCTGTCGTCTGTTATATCAGCCTTAACCTTCTCTGCCGACAAAGCATTTACTTTGACCGCATTACCGTCCTCATCCCTCATTCCGAAAGTAAACAAAGGACGTTTTTCACCGTTTTTTGCGCAAAATTCTTTTCCGCCGATTTTATATGACAGCAGTGAACCGCATTTTTCGCATAATTCCAGTGTATCATTTCCGTTTGTAAAAATCATAAAATCACCCTTTTTTATTAATTTTCTTAATTTTATCATTTAAGAAAATTAAATTCAATGGAGTTTTCATACTTTTTGGTAGGCTATTTATACATTTTTCTGTACTCTTTCGGCGAAAATCCCGTTTTTTTCTTAAATATATTTGCAAAATAATGTTCATCGGAAAAACCTGTGTTATACGCAATTTCCTTAATAAATAAATTTGTATTCAGCAAAAGCAGCTTTGCACTCTTTAACCTGCCGGACAGTATATACTCATAAGGAGTCATTTGATACGCCGCTTTAAAAATTCTGATAGTCTGCGCCTCGCTTCGGAAAATTTGCCTTGACAAATCCTTTATTGTAATATTTTCCGCTATATTTGAATTTATATATTCTTTTATAGTTCTCGCCTCTTTTGAAATGTTTTCTCCGGAGGTATGAAGATAATCATGAATTTTCCGCATAATTTCATGAAAAACAATCTCACATCGAACATTTATATTTTCACCGCTTTCACATATTTCAAGCATTTTATTCATTTCATCCTGTATGCTCAATCCATGAATAACCGTAATATCATCCAAGCCGTAAATCGATATAAGATTTGAAATCAGCATCCCGAATAAATTCACCCATATTTTTGTCCACGGATTTTCAGAATCCGAATAATACAAATGACTTTCTCCTTGTTTTAAAATATAAATATCTCCTCCCTTGACATGATATTGTTCTCCGTTCACCGCGACCGTTCCCTCACCGTCCATTATATATTCCAGTACATATATCGGTGCATTACTCCTTTCGATTCTGTATGTCTGGTCGGGGTAAGTGATTCCGCAAAGCTGAACTTCAAATATTTTATCCTCCTGCGGTATCATGTGCACTATATATTCATTCATGCATGTTTTCCTCACTTTTTTGATTAAATTATCTATTTCTTTATTCGTATTATATCATTATAATATAATTATATTATATCATTATATTATAAAATGTAAAGTCTTTTTATAAAAGGAGTGTCAAAAAAATGAATATTTACAGAACCGAACATCCAAATCCGCAGTGGGAGCGAAAAAACTGGCGGAATTTAAACGGAGAATGGGAATTTGAATTTGATTTCGGAATGTCGTCAAGAGATAGAAAGCTTTATGAAGCGGATAAGCTTTCAGGCAAAATAAATGTCCCGTTTTGTCCCGAGAGCAAGCTTTCAGGCATAGGTTATACGGATTTCATAAACGGAGTATGTTACAGAAAAGTCTTTAACCTTTCTGATAAAGAATTAAATGAAAGAGTTATTCTTCATTTCGGGGCAGTTGATTTTAAAGCGTATCTTTATATTAATAAAAAGTATGTCGGCTGTCATATAGGCGGATATTCTTCCTTTGAATTTGATATATCCGACTATATCACAAGCGGAGAAAATGTGATTTTCCTCGCTGTGGAGGATGAAACCAACAGTCCTGATGTATATCGCGGCAAGCAGAGTGATAAATATAATTCATATAAGAGCCTTTATACAAGAACAACCGGCATATGGCAAACTGTATGGCTTGAGTTTGTCCACGAAAAATATATAAAATGCTCAAAATATTACCCGGATATCACAAACAGTGCCTTAACAATTGATGGTGAAACAGTCGGCAGCGGAGAAATCACAGTTTCAGC
Source organism: uncultured Clostridia bacterium (assembly GCA_934454035.1). Taxonomy (GTDB): domain Bacteria; phylum Bacillota; class Clostridia; order UBA1381; family UBA1381; genus CAKSQL01. Next base: position 10,960 of record CAKSFY010000055.1, read on the forward strand.
AATTTTTGATGGAAAAATCGTAGGAAAAACCTCTGTTAAAGCCATTGGCGGCCCGTTCAGGCTCACAATGCAGCTTGATGAGCTTCATTTGTGGGAGGTCGGAAAAGGCAATCTTTACGACCTGGAATTAAAATTCGGAGAAGATACGGTTAAAAGCTATTTCGGAATGAGAAATATAAGACTTGACGGATATAAGTTTTTGATAAATGAAAAATCCGTATTTCAGCGTCTTGTGCTTGACCAGGGATTTTATCCCGACGGCATTTACACCGCAAAGGATGAAAAAGAATTAATAAACGACATTGAAATTTCAATTGCGGCAGGCTTTAACGGCGCAAGACTTCACGAAAAGGTCTTTGAACCCAGATTTTTATACCACTGTGACAGACTCGGATATATAGTCTGGGGTGAGCAAGGTGACTGGGGTACAGATTATAAAAATATCTGTGCTGAGCAGAATTTTATTAATGAATGGCTGGAAGTTATAAATCGCGATTTTAATCACCCTGCTATTATCGGCTGGTGTCCGCATAATGAAACATACGGACATGAGGATAATAAAAATAACAGACTTCTAGAAACAATATATAATATAACAAAAGCTATGGATAATACAAGACCCTGCATAGATACAAGCGGACTGTTCCATGCAAAAACAGATATATATGATGTGCATTACTATGAGCAGAATGTTGACATATTTAAAGAAAAAATAAATACCTTGAATGAGTATGGCAAAATCGAATATCAAGTAACCGCTAAAGAGGGCGATAAATACGACGGTGGAATCACATTTATCAGTGAATACGGCGGAATCAGATGGAGTGACAAAGATGGCTGGGGTTACGGCGAAGCGCCGAAAACTAAGGAAGAATTTATTGCAAGATACAACGGGCTCACCGACGCACTTTTGGACAGTCCGAAAATGTTTGGTTTCTGCTATACACAGCTTTATGATGTTGAACAGGAACAGAACGGACTTTATACATATGAGCGTGAACCGAAATTTGATATGAAAATATTCAAAAAGATAAATTCACGTAAAGCAAAAATAGAGGATTAATCACAAAGACATATAAGGCTGCATACAATATAACAAGGGCGGAAAACCCGACATTATATTTGAAAGGATGTAGCAAAATGAGTAATTGTCAAAACAATTGCGACCGCAGCTTTAAAGAAGCTGTTTGCATACATACAGATAAAGTGTACGATTCTTGCAGAGACAAGGACTGTCTTGAAAACATTCGCGTGTATCTGACAGCTCAGGGGCAAGGAATTGTTGACAGAGCAATTAACGTAAAATGCACAAAAGCGGAAGTTATATGGATATTCTCGGATATTGAACCGGTTCCCTTTAACAGAGGTTTTTATTCCGTTGATTTGAAATATTTCTTCCGTATTACGTTGGCAGTATTTACAGGCCTCGGCAGACCGGTTGAAGTTGAAGGACTTGCAACATTTGACAAAAAGGTCATTCTTTTCGGTTCGGAAGGCAATGCAAAAATATTTGCTTCAAAATATAAAGAAGATGCATTTGACTCCCAGCTTTGGAAAAAAACCAACATGCCAAGTGCCGTTGTCGAAGTAGTTGACCCGATTGCCCTCGGTGCAAAAGTTGTAGACATCAAGGACTGCTGCTGCAATGATGATGATTTTGATATAGCAAGCGTGCCCGATTCCGTTTGCAGAGTATTTGACGACAATCTGATACTCGGCGGCGAGCAAAAAAGAGTTTATGTATCAATAGGTATTTTCTCGATTGTTAAACTTGAACGCAAGGTTCAGCTTCTTATTCCTGCATATGATTTCTGTATTCCGCAGAAAGAATGTGTAGGAGCAACAGATGATAATCCGTGCGATTTGTTCGACAGAATTAACTTCCCTGTCGATGAATTTTTCCCGCCGGAAAAGTGTGAATTTGTTGACAAGGATGGCTCGTGTCCAAACTGCTGACACTATGCCAGATTATTGTGATATCGCACAAATGCAAAAATCAGACCCGACCGTCAAGGTCAGGTCTGATTTTTATTTTTTATCTGTACATAGGTCCGTATTTTTTGCATGCTGCATAATCTGCTGCCTGTGAATCTTCTGTTCCGAAAGCTGACCATGCATGCGGTCTGTAAATTTTCTCTTCCGGCACGTTATGCATTGTAACCGGAATTCTGAGCATAGAACACATAGTTATAATATCAGCACCGACATGACCACCGATTGTAACTCCGTGGTTTGCTCCCCAGTTAGCCATTACCGAATACACATCGGTAAATGCTCCGTGACCTGTAAGTCTCGGTGCAAACCAAGTTGTCGGCCAAGTCGGGTCTGTTCTCTTGTCAAGTTTGTCGTGAATTTCATCCGGCAAAACGCATGTATGTCCTTCGGCAATCTGAATAACCGGTCCGATTCCTTCAACGATATTGATTCTAAGCATAGTAATAGGCATTTCTGCTTCGGTTTTGAAATGACTTGAGAAACCGCCGCCTCTGAAATATTCATAATCGGCTCTGCACCAATCTGTTGCAGCAAGACAATCCTTGATGTCTTTGTCGGTCATATTCCACCATTCTTTAATAGTTCCGTTGCCGTTTGCATCCTTTGCAGCTCCGGTGCAATCCATTGCAGTTGCTCCTGAATTGATAAGGTGCATAATTCCGTCTTTGGCATATCCTGAAAGCTCTTTTCCTGTAACTCTCTTAAC
>CAKSFY010000056.1 GCA_934454035.1 uncultured Clostridia bacterium
GCTGGTGATGGGACTCGAACCCGCGACCTGCTGATTACAAATCAGCTGCTCTACCAATTGAGCTACACCAGCATATTTATTATTTTTTTGGTGGGAGTTACAGGGCTCGAACCTGTGACATCCTGCTTGTAAGGCAGACGCTCTCCCAGCTGAGCTAAACTCCCATTTAAGGCTTGTCCGATGTTTTTTAAAAAAATCTGGTCGGGATGACAGGATTCGAACCTGCGGCCCTCTGGTCCCAAACCAGATGCGCTACCAAACTGCGCTACATCCCGATTCACGAGATATTTTCAAGCGTTTCATCAGACGACTTATATATAATACCATTTTTTAAAACATATTTCAATGCCAATTTTTAACTAATACGAACAAATATAAAATATATTCTTTAATTATCTTAATATTGCTTTTAATATCATCAAATATCACATTTTTTTACAAAAATTTTATTATACGGATATATCATAAAAATATAATTTTTTTTACTATAAATTGCCTTATAAATGAAGTAATAATGAACATTTTGTCAAAAAATTATTAAAATGATTGATTTTTTGTATGAAATAGGGTATAATTTCTAAATGTACAGGGGTTTAGAACTGTAAAAAAAAGGAAAGAGGTAGAGAGATATGTCAGAAATTAATTTGAGTAAGTATGGAATTACCGGAACTGTGGAAGTTGTGCATAATCCTTCTTATGAAATGCTCTTTAATGAAGAGACAAAACCGGAGCTTGAAGGCTATGAAAAGGGTCAGGTCAGCGAGCTTGGCGCGGTTAATGTTATGACAGGCGTATACACAGGCCGTTCGCCTAAGGATAAATTTATTGTAGTTGACGAAAATTCAAAGGACACGGTTTGGTGGACTTCGGAGGAATATAAAAACGATAACCATCCTGCAACAGAGGAAGCATGGAAAGCAGTTAAGGATATTGCAATAAAAGAACTTTCAAATAAAAGATTGTTTGTTGTGGACGCTTTCTGCGGAACAAACAAAGATACAAGAATGGCAATCCGTTTTATAGTTGAGGTTGCATGGCAGGCACATTTTGTAACAAATATGTTCATTCAGCCGACTGCGGAAGAACTGGAAAACTTCGAGCCTGACTTTGTTGTTTACAATGCATCAAAGGCTAAGGTTGAAAATTATAAAGAGCTTGGACTCAATTCCGAAACAGCAGTTATGTTCAATATCACAAGCCGTGAACAGGTTATCGTTAATACATGGTACGGCGGTGAAATGAAGAAGGGTATGTTCTCGATGATGAACTACTATTTGCCGCTTAAGGGTATCGCATCGATGCACTGTTCGGCAAATACAGACATGGACGGAAAGAATACCGCTATTTTCTTCGGTCTTTCGGGAACGGGAAAAACAACACTTTCAACAGATCCGAAACGTCTTTTGATAGGCGATGACGAGCACGGCTGGGACGACAACGGCGTATTCAACTTTGAGGGCGGCTGCTATGCTAAGGTTATTAATCTTGATAAGGAATCCGAGCCGGATATATATAATGCAATCAGACGTGACGCGCTTTTGGAAAATGTTACTTTGGACAAAGACGGTAAAATCGATTTCAACGATAAGAGCGTAACAGAAAACACCCGTGTTTCGTATCCTATTGACCATATTGAGAATATTGTTCGCCCCGTATCGGCAGCTCCCGACGCTAAGAATGTTATCTTCCTGTCGGCTGACGCATTCGGCGTACTTCCTCCGGTATCGGTATTGACTCCGGAACAGACTCAGTATTACTTCCTTTCCGGATTTACTGCAAAGCTTGCAGGAACAGAGAGAGGAATTACAGAGCCTACACCGACATTCTCAGCTTGTTTCGGTCAGGCATTTTTGGAGCTTCACCCGACAAAATATGCAGAGGAGCTTGTTAAGAAAATGCAAAAGAGCGGCGCTAAGGCATATCTCGTAAATACAGGCTGGAACGGCACAGGTAAGCGTATTTCGATTAAGGATACAAGAGGAATTATCGACGCTATCTTAAACGGAGATATTTTGAATGCTCCGACAAAGAAGATTCCGTTCTTCAACTTTGAAGTACCTACAGAACTTCCGGGTGTTGATTCGGATATTCTTGATCCGCGCGACACATATAAGGACGCTTCCGAATGGGAAGAAAAGGCAAAGGATTTGGCAGACAGATTCATCAAAAACTTTGCTAAATATGAGGGTAATGCAGCAGGCAAAGCTTTGGTATCGGCAGGACCTCAGAAATAAGATAAAAGTTAAAAAAATATATAAAAATACGCGCATTGCTTTTATAGGCAATGCGTGTATTTTTTATATATTTACATTATTTCGGTGCATGAACGTACGGGGTTTTTATAATTTCGCAGAAAACCGCGATAGAGAATAACTCCCAAAATACTTGTCAGAGTCTCCGTCACCGGAAATGTTAACCAGAATCTGTTCAACCCGAACCGGGAAAACACATATCCGAGAGGCACAAACAGTACAATTGTCCTTATTACGGTCAATGCTGAGCTTTTCAGCCCAGAACCGACTGCCTGAAAAAATACCGGAAAAATCAGTGATGTAACCATTGGCAGGAAGCTTATGCCTACATACCTAAATCCGATTCTGCCGATTTCTATTACCGATATATCCGCAGTAAATACTTTAAGCATTTGCGCCGGAATTGACAGAAAGCAAAGCGTCCCTATTGACATGAGAACTACACCGAACACAATTGCGGCTGACAGTGTTTTTCTGCAGCGGTCAATATTTTTTGCGGCATAGTTATAGCTTATTATCGGGACAATACAAGTCTGCATTGCTCCAAGAGGAATAAAAAAGAAGGTTTGCCATTTGTAATAAAGCCCCAGTGCGGTTACCGCTTGGTCACTGAATGAAGCCAGTATCAGATTGAGCCCCAATATGTAAAATGTGTATGCCGACTGCATCAATATATTCGTGATACCAAGGCGGAAAATCTTCGCGGTATGGTGAACGTAAACCTCCGGTTTCGGTGATTTGCGGAATCCTTTTTTCATAACAACCAATGCAGCCGCAATCTGCCCCGCAACCGTTGCTGCCGCAGCACCGGCAATACCCATTTCCGGCAGTCCGAACATACCGAAAATCAACAAAGGGTCCAGAATAATATTTGTAACAGCACCGATAATCTGCGCAAACATCGGTGTTTTCATATCTCCGTTCGATTGCAAAACCTTTGTCCAGATGCTTTCTAAAAACAATCCGAAGCTAAATACGCATACAATTCTGCCGTAGATAATAATATCATGAATTACGCTCTCGGAGTCTGTTGACATTTTTGCATAAAGTGGCATAATTACCTGGCAAACTGCGGCAAATAAGACCCAAAGTATAATTGCAAGCCATGTGCCTACTCCTGCATATTCGTCGGCTTCCTTTCGCTTTCCGGTGCCGAGCTTTGCCGCCATTACAGTATTGATACCCACACCGGTTCCCACGGCAAAAGCAATCATTATAAGCTGAACCGGATAAATTATGGATAACGCCGTCAGCCCGGAATCAGAATATCTGCCCACAAAAAGGCTGTCAACAATATTGTAAAGTGCCTGGATGAGCTGAGCCAGCATAACAGGCGGTGCAAGCCTGAGCAGTATTTTGTTTATTTTTTCGGTTCCGAATAAATCAGTCTGTTCCACTGTTGTATACCTTATTTCCATACAGTGATGAAGTTGGAGTGAATGAAGAATTTCACTCCCATGCGTCAAGTGTATCATAAATATTATTGAAAGTCAAGTATTCAAATCCGCTGTTATGTAATTATAAAATTAATCAGATTTCAGGGGCACAGTTAATGATGCCGCTTTTTTATTGCTTGAGGTAATGCAAAACCGATTTATTTCATACACTTGTAACGAGGTGGTCTGATGAAAAATGTAATTATACCCATTTTGAGTTTTTGCCTTTTTTGGAGTACGTCCGCTCGGGCAATGGAAATATCAGCTAAGGCGGCATGCCTTATATGTGCTGACACGGGCGAAGTTATTTTTTGCAAAAATGAAAGAGAAAAGCTGCCAATGGCAAGCACAACAAAAATAATGACCGGGCTTCTTGCGGCAGAAAGCGGAAAAATGCAGGAAACCGTCACAGTTTCGGCAAATGCCGAGAGACAGAAAGGTTCATCAATTTATTTGAGAAACGGTGATGAAATACTTTTGAACGATTTAACCTACGGACTTATGCTTAATTCGGGGAATGATGCCGCGGTTGCCATTGCCGAGTTTTTGGCAGGCGATACAAAGGCGTTTTGCAGGAAAATGACAGAGCGCGCGGAGGAAATAGGGGCAAAGGATACAAGCTTTAAAAATCCGAACGGGTTGGAGGAAGAGGGACATTATACGACTGCCTACGACCTGGCACTGATAGGTGCGGAGGCAATGCGAAACAAAATTTTTGCCGAAATTGCATCAACAAAAAAGATGAATGCCGAAACTCCGGGCGGAATACTGTATTTTACAAACCACAATAAGCTTCTGGCGCAATATGAAGGAGCAGTGGGAATCAAGACCGGATTTACGAAAGCTGCCGGCAGATGTCTTGTCAGCGCTGCCGAAAGAGACGGCATAATGCTTGTTGCGGTAACCTTGAATGACCCGGATGACTGGAAAGACCACAAGGCAATGCTGGATTACGGATTCGAAAAGGCAAGCCGAAAAACGATTGTGAAAAAGGGAGAAATTTTAAAGAGAATTAAATCCGGCGGCATGGAGTATACATTTTCGGCGGCAGATGATTTGACGGCAGGCATTGCTTCAAATAAAGATTTTGAGCTTAAAATATGCATGTCGAAAAAACTTCCCGTACCGATTGCGGCAGGTGAAAAAGCAGGCGAAGCACGTCTTTTTAAGGACGGAAGATTTGTAAAACAAACAGATATTGTTTCCGATTGCGACATAGAAGAAACTCTGCAAAAGAAGAGTATTTATGATTTTTTAAAAAAGGTATTTAAAACTATTTCTTGAATTTACTTCATATTAAGGAAATATTCGTTAGGTATAAATTGTCCTTTCGTACGGAATAACTACAATTGTATTCTATAAAGAAAGGATTTACCGAAAATGAAAAATATATATTCTGTTTTATTGGCAATCTCGCTTTTTCCTTTGGGAGTCAGAGCAAAGGAAGCGGATGTGCTTGATGTATTTGAGGAATTTGCCGTTGCGGACGCTGCGCTTGTTGCGGAGGATTTTAATCTTAATGTAAAGAAAAACACTCCTGCCGAGGGTACATTTAAGTATTCTTCAAGCATTGCGACCATTACATTTGAAATTGTCACACAACCGTCAAACGGGACATTAGAGGTTTCGGAGACAAACGAAAAGTTTACGTATACACCAAATAAGGATTATACAGGGACGGATTCTTTTCAGTTCAGAATTAAAAGCGGCAGCGAAAGCTCAAATATTTCACGCTGCGATATAGCTGTGACGGAAGAAGAGAATAAACCGGAGGAACTTGGCTTTGTTTATGAGGATATGCGCACACACTGGGGAAATTATTCTGCCGTTAAGCTGGTGGAAAAAGATATAGTTAAGGGGGAGCGGATAGGTAAAAGATATTACTTCCGTCCCGAAACAAAAATGCGCAGACTAGATGTTGTCGAGTATATTCTTGCCGCATTAAAAGCGGATTTTGACGAAGTAAACAAGAACGAAACTCATATTTTCGCCGACAGTGCAAGTTTGCCGGAATATATTAATGAAGCAGGTTACCTGGCAAACAAAAAAGGTTTTCTTGCCGGAGTCAGAGAGGGCGAGAACATTTATTTCCACCCGTATGAATATATAAACCGTGCCGAAATTATCAGAATGATTGATCTTGCCATGAGCAGTAAAACTCAAAACGGAGATGAAATTAAATTTGCAGATGAGAAAAACATTCCCGATTGGGCAGCTCAGTCGGTCAAAAATCTTGTGGGCTATGGAATAATTAAAGGCTTTGAGGACAATACGCTTCGTCCGTATGACAATATAACAAAGGCACAGACTGCCGAAATGATTTATCAGATGATGAAATATAACGAGGAAAATTCGGCTGAAACAATATCGGAAAGAATAATCCGCGAAATGAACGGGAATTATATTATATAAAAGTGGAGATGAATGGTTTTGAATAAAAGAAAAGGCAGACAAACGCTTGAGTTTTCCTCTTCTCCGGTAATTGCTCAAGCGGCGGCGGTAGTCGGAAAAAAAGAAGGCGAAGGACCTCTTGCGGCTGATTTTGATATGGTACTGAAAGATGATTACGCCGGGGAAAAAAGCTGGGAAGCAGCCGAAAGCAGATTTCAGCTCGAAGCGGCAAAGCTTGCTATGAAAAAATGCGGAATTACGGAGGATGAAATTGACGGCATTTTTTCGGGAGATTTGCAGAATCAGTGTACAAGCTCGCACTATTCCATGCGCAGCTTGAATATTCCTTATATAGGGCTTTACGGAGCATGTTCTACCATGACCGAAAGTCTGATACTTTCGGCAATGTCAATCGACGGCGGCTTTTTTAAAAATGTTCTCTGCGGAACATCAAGCCACTTTTGTGCGGCTGAGAAGCAGTTCAGATTTCCGCTTGAATACGGAGGGATAAGAACACCGACCTCACAGTGGACCGTTACGGGCGCAGGCTTTGCAATTTTGTCAGACAGCGGAAAGGGTGCGGCGGTCACTTGTGCCACAATCGGAAAAATTACCGATTTGGGAGTTTGTGACATTAATAATATGGGCGGTGCAATGGCACCTGCCGCAGCCGATACTCTTACCGCGCACTTTAAAGAGACAGGACGGACTCCGAAGGATTACGATATGATTTTGACGGGTGATTTGGGAGTTGTAGGATCCGATCTTCTGTGCGATTTAATGAATGAGGCAGGTTATGATATTTATTCTGTTCACAACGACTGCGGAAAGATGATTTACGATATTGAAAATCAGGACGTTCATGCGGGCGGAAGCGGCTGCGGCTGCTGTGCAAGTGTGTTCTGCGGACATATTTTCAAAGAGCTTGAAAAAAGAAATTTAAAAAGAATTGCAGTTATGGCGACAGGCGCACTTATGAATCCGCAGATTGTGCTGCAGGGAGAATCGATTCCGGCGATAGCACATCTTGCGGTAATAGAGAGAAAGGAATGAAACCGTTATGGAATATGTTAAAGCTTTTATTGTCGGCGGCTTGTTTTGCGTAATCGGACAGATTTTAATAGATAAGACAAGCCTCACACCGGCAAGGATACTTGTTTCATATGTTGTAGCCGGAGTTGTTTTGCAGCTTTTCGGCTGGTATCAGAAAATAGTGGATTTTGCCGGGGCGGGTGCAACTGTGCCGCTTACCGGATTCGGATACACTCTTTGCAAGGGAGTTAAAAAAGCGCTTGCTGAGGATGGCTTTATCGGAATTCTGACAGGAGGAATGACGGCAGGAGCGGCAGGCATTGCAGCGGCAATTATTTTTTCGGTTTTGGCGGCAATTATATTTAAACCAAAGTCAAACAGTTAAATATATCGGACGCAACTGCAAGTTGCTTGCAATTTTATTGCATATGTGATAAAATAAATTCCGAGGTGATAAGTTATATGGATACAAAGGATATTTTGCATGAATTAAGAACAAAAAAAAAGTCTTTCACAAGATGAACTGGCAGAAAAAGTTTTTGTTACCCGGCAGGCGGTATCACGGTGGGAAAACGGAGAAACCATACCGGGTACCGAAACACTGAAGTTACTTTCAAAGTTTTTTGACGTTTCAATCAATACTTTGTTAGGCTCTCCGAGACAGCTGATTTGCCAGTGCTGCGGAATTCCTCTTGACGACACGACAGTCAGCAAGGAAACGGACGGCAGTATTAATGAGGAATATTGCAAATGGTGCTACAACGGCGGAGAATTTAAATATTCAAGCAAAGAACAGCTGATTGATTTTTGCGTTGAGCATATGGCAAATGAAAATTGGCCGGCAGAACAGGTACGCGCACATATGGAAGCGGTGGTGCCTGAGCTCAGGCATTGGAAAAAGTAAAAGCAATCCCCCGAAAAGGACATTAATCCGTCAATTTCGGGGGATTGCTTTTCACCAATATAATTTCTTTGCTGATTGCGACTATATTTTCCCATGGTATCACATATTCGTGTCTTTTAAAAATCAAGAATTTTTTCGGCACAATTATCGATTCAATTTTTCCGCTTTCAAAATCTATATCCATATCGTACACGAAGCCGAGACGCTCTGCCGTGCCGGCGTCTATGACTTCTCTTTTGCGAAGCTCTGAAGCGCTCATCATATAAATACCCCATTTCGGCGAAGATTGATATTATATAATATTCATTACGGCACCCGATGATTACTGATAAGTTTGCGGAATATATGTAAAAAAATATTGACATCGTAGCTTTTGTGATATATAATTTTTTTCGGAGGAGATTTGAATGAACAGACTTGAAATTTTAAAAGACGCTTTGCCGGACGGTGCTTGCTTTTATATTACAAGCAGAGCGAATATATTCTATTACAGCGGATTCACTTCCGAGGACGCCGCGCTTATTATAACCCGTGACAGGCAGATTCTCGCAACCGATTTAAGATATTTGGTTCAGGCAAAAACACAAAGTCCCGGTTTTGAGATTTTTAATGTTGCAAACGGCAGTCCGATTAAGGCGGCAGCTCCAAAAAGAATCGGTTTTGAAAGCAATTATCTTACATATGCGGAGTTTAAAAAGCTTGAGACTTCAGCAGACGGAGCGGAACTTTTTGCTGCCGATAATGAAATTTCTTCACCGAGAAGAATAAAGGATGAGGGAGAAATAAAAAAAATTTTGGCGGCGGAGGCTCTCGGTGATGCAGCCTTTTCGTATGTACTTAATATTATTCATGCAGGAATGACCGAAAAGGAGGTCGCATACGAGATAGAATCGTATATGCGTAAAAACGGAGCGAGCGGTACGAGTTTTGAAACGATAGTCGCGTCGGGGGTGCGTTCGGCACTTCCTCATGGGACAGCTTCCGATAAAATAATTGAAAACGGCGACTTTGTGACTATGGATTTCGGCTGTGTGCTGGACGGGTATTGTTCCGACATGACCAGAACGGTGGTTATAGGCAGAGCAAGCGAAAGGCAAAAGGAAATTTACAATGTCGTGCTTTCTGCACAGAAAGCGGCAATAAAAGAAATATCAGCAGGCAAAAAGTGCAGCGATATTGACGCTGCCGCGAGGAAAATTATCGAAGATGCCGGTTACGGAAAATATTTCGGTCATGCTCTCGGTCACAGCGTGGGAATAGAAATTCACGAAATGCCCTGCTTTTCCCCTAAAAGTAAAGACTTGGCGGAAACCGGCAATGTAATAACGGTTGAACCGGGAATTTATATTGAGGGTTTCGGCGGCGTCAGAATAGAAGATGTTGTGGCAATATCGCCTAAATATGCAGCAAATCTAACAAAATCTGAAAAAGATTTAATAATTATTTAAAAAAAACTTGTAATTTTGGTAAAAATATATTACAATATAATATGTAAATAAAATTAACGGAGGAAAATAAGATGATATCAGCAGGAGATTTCAGAAACGGAAGAACATTTGAACTTGAGGGGAATGTTTTTCAAATAGTAGAATTTCAACATGTTAAGCCGGGTAAAGGTGCAGCCTTTGTAAGAACAAAGCTTAAAAATATTATTAACGGCGGTGTGGTTGAAAGAACTTTCAGACCTACGGAAAAATTCGAGGAAGCTCATATCGACAGAAAGGATATGGCTTATTCATACGGTGATGACGATTTCTATCATTTTATGGACAATGAAACATTCGATATGATTGACATTGCAAGATCGGAAATCGAGGAACAAATGAAATTTGTAAAAGAAAATGACGTTTGCCGCATAATGTCCTACAAGGGCAAAATTTTCGGCATTGAGCCCCCGACATTTGTTGAGCTGGCTATTACCGAAACAGAGCCCGGATTCAAGGGCGACACGGCTACAGGTGCTACAAAGCCTGCTACATTGGAAACAGGTGCAGTTATCCAGGTACCGCTTTTTGTAAATGATACAGACATAATCCGTGTCGATACAAGAACCGGTGAGTATATGGAAAGAGTTTAATCGCGGAAAGGAATGAATGATATGGATAATATCACAAATAAAGTCGCATATCTTAAAGGCTTTGCAGATGCAATTGATCTTTCAAAGTGCGGAGATGAGGGCAAAATACTTAAAAAGCTTATCGAAGCGGTTGATGATATGGCAAAGGCTCTTGACGATGTAATTGACGCTCATGACGAGCTTGAGGCAAAGGTTGACGAAATTGACGAGGATTTGGCTGACGTTGAGGAAATAATCTACGAAGATGATGACGACGAGGATTATGATGATGACGAAGACGACAGCGATGACTATGACTTCGATGATGATGACGGATATTTTGAGATAGAATGTCCGAACTGCCACGAAGATGTTTTGGTTGACTTTGACTTGATTGATGAGGAACACGGCATTGTGTGCCCGAATTGCCACCAGGAAATCGAACTTGAGTTTGACTGTGACTGCGGAGACGACGATTGCGGCTGCGGTTGCCATCATGATGACGAACAGTAATAAAAATTTAGAGGCGGTGTATAAAAAGTACACCGCCTTTTTAGGGGATAGAAAAAATGCTTCGGAACGCTCAAACCAAACACCGTCGGGGGTTTGGTGAGGGCGCAGCAAAAAGGCGTTGTAATATAATAAAAATCGAAAATTTTGAGATTTTTTTAAAAAAATCATTAAAATAGATTATTTTATATATATACTTTTCAAGTAATACATGCCTTTTTGCGTTCCGGACTTTTTTTACATCCCCTTTTTTGGGAGCTTGAGAATAATGGATTATGGCTTATACATTCATATACCTTTTTGCGTAAAAAAATGCAAATACTGTGATTTTATTTCGTTTGATAACAGAAATGACTATAAAGACGCTTATATCAGCGCACTGATAAATGAAATGAGTGAATATAAGGGCAGCTCCTGCGACACTGTTTTTATAGGCGGAGGAACGCCGACTTCACTTGAAGATGAGGACTTAGAAAAACTTTTGCGTGCAGTTAATGATAACTTTGTTTTAAGCGGTGACTGTGAATTTACTGCCGAAGCAAATCCCGGTACCGTAACAGAAAATAAACTTAAACTGATGCAAAAAAACGGTGTGAACAGGCTGAGTATAGGAGTCCAGTCCTTTGACGATTCGCTGTTAAAAAAAATAGGACGTATTCATACCGGCAGGGAGGCAGACAATACGATTGATTTGGCAAGAAAATGCGGTTTTGACAATATCAGTATTGATCTTATGTTTGCACTTCCGGGGCAAAGTTTTGAAAGCTTTAGGGAAACTCTCTGCCATGCAAAGGCTAAAAAGCCGGAGCATATTTCCTGCTACAGTCTTATTTTGGAGGAAAATACACCGCTTTTTAAAGAATATGAATCGGGAGGTTTAATATTGCCGAGTGAGGATACAGAGCGGAATATGTATGATTATGCCTGCGATTTTTTGGAAAAAAACGGTTATATGCAATATGAAATATCGAATTTTGCTGCTTCCGGAAGGGAATCAAGACATAATATAAAATACTGGCAATGCCGGGAATATATAGGCATTGGCTTGGCGGCACATTCATATTATAATGGGATGAGATATTCAAACACAAGCGACCTTTCGGCGTATTTGTCGGGAAAATTTCATCGCGGTGATGAACAGATACTTTCGGTTGAAGATAAAGTAGAAGAATTTATGATAATGGGACTGCGAATGACAAACGGTGTGAGCAAAGAGGAGTTTAAAGACAGGTTCGGATTTGATATCTATTCTCTGTTCGGAAACAAAATAGAACGCTTTGCAAAGGGTGGCTTTATCGGTGAAAATGATGACCGTATTTTCCTGACGCATAAGGGTGTGGCGGTAAGTAATTCCGTAATGTGTGAATTTACCGACGTCAATATTAAAAAAATTGATTAAAATTATGAATATTTTGTAAAAATGAAAATAAATACTTGACAATCGGGTAAAATAGTGGTATCTTATAATTGTTAGCACTCAAGGGTGTTGAGTGCTAACAGCAAAGACTGCAAAAGCTTGGATAAACTCGAGGTGAATGCAATGGAATTGAGTGAGAGAAAACAAAAAATTCTTCAGGCAGTCATTGATGAATATTTGGGTACGGCAGAGCCGGTCGGCTCAAGAGTAATATCCAAAAAAAATGATTTGGGTCTTTCAAGTGCAACAATCAGAAATGAAATGGCTGACCTTGAGGGAATGGGATTTTTGCTTCAGCCGCATACTTCGGCAGGCAGGATTCCGTCGGACAGCGGTTACAGATTTTATGTAAATTCGCTGATGAAGCGATATCAGGTCGGTGTGGAGGCGGTTGAAAAACTCGGAGCCGCATTGGAGGAAAAATCAAATCAGCTTGAGCATATTATCAGAAAAGCAGGGCTTGTTACATCGATGCTGACTAATTATATAACGGTGTTTACCACTCCGGAGGCGGATTGCTCGAAAATAAGAAAATTCGACCTTGTAGCTTTAGGCGGCGGAAATGTAATGCTGATAATAGTTACGCAGGCAGGTGTGGTAAAAAATCAGATGATTCCTTTGGGTATTGATGATAAAACTACTCAAAAGCTTGCGGAAATTATTAATAAAAGGCTCACAGGACTGACGGCGAGTGAAATCGGTTTTGACGATATACGCAAAATCCAGGACGAGTCGGCGGAAAGACTCGGAATTGAACCGAAGGTACTTATCAAAATCATGAATTTTATTTATGAAGCGATTGAATCCTTTGATGAAACCCATGTATACGTTGAAAATACAAAGTCGCTTTTAAAATATCCGGAGTATAATAATCTGGAAAAAGCACAGAATATGATGGAGTTTTTGGAGGATGAAAAGAAGCTGAAACAGGTTATCCGCTCAGATGAATCGGATAAAGACGGTGTTCAGATTAAAATCGGCAAGGAAAATGAATTTGATGAGCTTAAAGAATGCAGTCTGGTAACGGTCGACTATTCTCTCGGTAATGAAAAACCGGCAGGAAAGATAGGAGTTATAGGTCCTAAGCGTATGGATTATGCAAAGGTTATTGCCAATCTTGACTGTATATCGAGTCATATAGATAAAATACTTTATAAATTATATGTAGGAGAAGGCGGTGGATAATAATGGCAGAAAATGAATTAGAAAATGCACTAAAAGATTTGGATATAAATAAATTTTCACCTATGATGCAGCATTACATATCAACTAGAAGAAAATATCCTGATAGTATATTATTTTATCGATTAGGGGACTTTTATGAAATGTTTTTTGATGATGCAATACGTGTTTCAAGAGAGTTGGAATTAACTCTTACAGGAAAGGATTGTGGTCAAGAAGAAAGAGCACCAATGTGTGGAATTCCATACCATGCAGCAGAAGGATATATTTGCAAATTAGTTGAAAAAGGCTATAAAGTTGCTATATGTGAACAGCTAGAAGAT
>CAKSFY010000057.1 GCA_934454035.1 uncultured Clostridia bacterium
ATGGGTTTTGACGATCTTCGTCCCGTTTTCTGCGATGAGCTCATTAAGCAGGAGCTTGATAATGACACGGCTTATTTCGACATTCCCGATGAGATTCTCGATTTTTACAAAATGTACCGTCCGTCTCCTCTGGTAAGAGCATATAATCTTGAGAAAAAGCTCGGCACGCCGGCAAAAATTTATTACAAATTTGAGGGTAATAATACAAGCGGCAGCCATAAGCTAAACTCAGCCATTGCTCAGGCATATTATGCAAAAAAACAGGGTTTAAAAGGAGTAACGACAGAAACCGGTGCAGGTCAATGGGGTACGGCTCTGTCAATGGCATGTGCATATTTCGGTCTTGACTGCAAGGTTTATATGGTAAAAGTATCATATGAACAAAAACCTTTCCGCAGAGAGGTTATGCGAACCTACGGCGCGTCGGTTACACCGTCACCGTCAACTGAAACCGAAGTGGGCAGAAAAATACTTGCAGAACATCCGGGAACGACAGGCAGTCTTGGCTGTGCTATTTCGGAAGCGGTGGAAACGGCTGTCGGCAGCGAAGGCTACCGCTATGTACTCGGCAGTGTTCTGAATCAGGTTCTTTTGCACCAGTCGGTTATCGGACTTGAAGCAAAAGCCGCTTTGGATAAATATAATGTAAAACCGGATATTATCATCGGGTGTGCAGGCGGCGGCTCCAATCTCGGCGGCTTGATTGCTCCGTTTATGGGCGAAAAATTAAGAGGTGAGGCGGATTATCGTATTATTGCCGTTGAACCTGCATCATGCCCCAGCTTTACAAGAGGAAAATTTGCATATGACTTCTGCGATACCGGAATGGTTTGCCCGCTTGCAAAAATGTATACGCTCGGCAGCGGATTTATTCCTGCTCCGAACCATGCCGGCGGTCTCAGATATCACGGAATGAGTTCAACTCTTTCACAGCTTTATCATGACGGACTTATGGAAGCGGTATCAGAGCCGCAGACGAAGGTATTCGAAGCAGCAGAGCAATTTGCAAGGGTTGAGGGCATACTCCCGGCTCCGGAAAGCAGTCACGCAATAAGAGCCGCAATAGACGAAGCATTAAAATGCAAGGAAACCGGAGAGGAAAAGACAATATTGTTCGGACTTACCGGCACAGGATATTTTGATATGGTTGCTTACGAGAAATTCCATGACGGCAAAATGGACGATTACATTCCGACCGATGAAGAACTTGAAGCAAGTTTTGCTAAGTTACCGAAGATTGAATAATTTTAAAAAAACTATTGACTTTGTCACAAAACGGTGATATAATACACTTATAATAGCCTACGAAAGGATGTCTGTAATGAAATTGTATACTTCTTATGCATTTACATATCGATTTTATTATTACTTTTACTTTATGTTTTCCAAAGTAAGAGCGATTTGTGGTGCAATGAAAAAGGTATACGCTTTCAATTAACATTCTTTTTGTTACCAAGATAGTAACTGTTGTTGAAAAGCCGCACGGATCACAAATCCGCGCGGCTTTTTTGTATATTAAAAACGGAGGTTTGCAATATGACAGAAATTGAGAAAGCAAGAAAAATCATAAATGAAGCCGACAGGGATATTGCCGCGATTTTTGTAAAAAGAATGAAAGCGGTTGAAAGCGTCTTTGAATACAAAAAGGATCACGGGTTGCCCATTTATGATGAAAAAAGAGAAAATGATGTAATCAAAAAAAATTCCGCATTAATATCCGATGATACACTCAAAGAATATTATATCAATTTTCAAAA
Organism: uncultured Clostridia bacterium; assembly: GCA_934454035.1. Taxonomy (GTDB): domain Bacteria; phylum Bacillota; class Clostridia; order UBA1381; family UBA1381; genus CAKSQL01. Next base: position 1,758 of record CAKSFY010000057.1, read on the forward strand.
AAGCGTTATGGATATTTCAAAGAAATACCAAATGCGGCTGCAAAAAGGGGTTAAAATCGCATACTCCGGTATAAAGGGTGCATTTGCGCACATAGCAGCGTCAAAGCTTTATCCCGACGGGAATCTTGTTTCATATCCCGATTTTCAGTCTGCTTACAGTGCGGTATCAAACGGAGAATGCGATCTTGTTGTTCTGCCGATTGAAAACAGCAGTGCAGGTGAGGTCGGCAGTGTAATTGATATGATTTTTGCAGGAAATCTTTATATTAACGGAATTTACAATCTCACAGTTACTCAAAATCTGTTATGTGTAAAGGGTGCAAAGAAAAGCGATATAAAAACGGTTATAAGCCACAGACAGGCACTTGACCAATCGATGGACTATATACGGGAAAATAATTTTGAAATTTGCGAAGCAACCAATACCGCAATTGCGGCAAAAACCGTTGCGGAAAAAGGAGATAAATCAATTGCCGCAATTGCAAGCATCGAAACTGCTCCGATATACGGACTTGAGGTACTTGAAAGAAGCATAAACAAAAGCAATGTCAACACAACGCGTTTTGCGGTTTTGTCGAAGGTGATGTCAAAATCGGAAAATGAAAATACGGTTTTGTTATTTGCCGTTTCGAACAATGCCGGCTCGCTTGCTAAGGCAATCAATATAATCGGAAAATACAACTACAACATGATCAGCCTCAGAAGCCGTCCGCTGAAGGAACATCCGTGGAAATATTATTTTTACGTTGAAATTGATAAAAATGTGGAAACGGAGCTCGGCAGAATTATGCTGGGAGAATTAAAAGAACAATGCGACCTTTTGAAGGTTGCCGGGACATTTACCGAAAGGAGCTTAACATAATGGAAAAACTCAATGTCAAAACGGACAGTAAAAATTATGATATAATAATCGAACGCGGAATTATTTCTCAAGCGGATAATTTTATTAAAAATCACGAAAAGATACTCATTGTCACAGATGAAAATATCCCGGCGGAATATGCAAATGCGGTCAATGAAAAAATAAATTCTTCAGCGGTGATAGTTGTTCCGGCAGGCGAAAGAAGCAAAAGTATAAGAACCTTTGAAGAGCTTTTGGGTTTAATGCTTGAAAACGGATTCACGCGAAAAGACGCAGTTATAGCTGTCGGCGGCGGAGTTGTCGGCGATTTATCGGGATTTACCGCTTCCTGCTATATGAGGGGAATAAGCTTTTATAACATTCCGACCTCATTGCTTTCACAAGTTGATTCTTCCGTCGGAGGAAAAACGGCGGTGAATTTAAACGGAATAAAAAATATTGTCGGAACATTTTATCAGCCAGATATGGTTTTGATTGACCCGGACACGCTGAAAACGCTTCCTAAACGCGAATTTGCGGCAGGAATGGCAGAGGTTATCAAAATGGCGGCATGCCTTGACAAAGATTTTTTTGAATATCTGGAGCAGGCAGATTTTAATGATAATATTGATATAATAATAAAAAGAGCGGTTGAAAATAAAATCAAAATAGTATCCCGCGATGAAAAAGAATCGGGACTGCGAAAGGTTTTAAATTTCGGTCATACAATCGGTCACGGTATTGAGGTAACAACAGAATTCAACCACGGCGAAAGCGTTGCGCTCGGAATGCTTGCAATGTGTTCGGGAGAGGTCAGAGCACGTATAGAAAGACTTCTTAAAAAGGCAGGACTTCCGATTTCGGCAAGAATAAACGCCTGCGAAGCCGCAAACGCGGCAGTTCATGACAAAAAAGCCGAAAATGACTCAATCGGTATTGTCAGAGTAGAACAAATCGGCAGCTTTGTATTTGATAAGTTAGCTCCCGAAGAGCTGGAAAATCTGATAAGAGAGGTGTTTTAAATGAAAAATACTTTCGGCAGCTCCGTAAGTCTTACACTTTTCGGAGAAAGCCACGGCGAACAAATCGGAGCCGTTTTGGACGGCATTGCGCCCGGTATTGAAGTAAATGAGGATTTTATAAAAAAGCAGTTGTCGCTTCGCAGACCGGCAGGCAAAATATCGACCGCCAGACAGGAACAGGACAATTTTAAAATTGTCAGCGGTATAATGGACGGAAAAACAAGCGGTACACCGCTTACAATTCTGATAGAAAATTCCGACACAAAAAGCAAGGACTATTCCATGCTTCAGGAAATCGCGCGCCCGTCTCATGCGGATTTCACGGCACAGGAAAAATACCACGGTTTTCAGGACTATAGGGGAGGCGGTCATTTCAGCGGAAGAATAACCGCGCCGATTGTTGCGGCAGGAGCAATTTTAACGGACGCGCTGAAAGCAAAGGGCATATATATAGGAACTCATATAAAATCATGCAAGGACATTAAGGACAGAAATTTCGGGGACATAAAAAACGATATTAATTATTTGAATAATACCGAGTTCGCGGTTTTGGATAAAGAAAAAGAAAGCGTTATGAAAGAACTGATTCTTTCGGCAAAAACCAACGGAGACAGTGTCGGCGGTGTGCTTGAGACCGCAGTAATAGGTTTGCCTGCCGGCATCGGCGAGCCATGGTTTGACACGCTTGAGGGAATTATATCGCACGCATTGTTCAGTATACCGGCGGTTAAGGGCGTTGAATTCGGTGCAGGCTTTGATATATGCCGAAAATTCGGCTCGGAAGCAAATGACGAATTTTATGCGGACGAAGGCAAGGTTTTAACGTATACAAATAACTCCGGCGGAATAAACGGCGGCATTTCAAACGGTATGCCGATTATTGTACGCAGTGCCGTAAAACCTACCGCTACAATATTTAAAGAACAAAAAACAGTCAATTTTAAAAAATGCGAAAATACAACCCTTATTCCAAAAGGCAGACATGACCCCTGCATTGTTCAAAGGGCAAGGGTGGTTGCCGACAGTATGATTGCACTGGCAGTGTGCGATATGCTGGCACTCAGATACGGAACTGATTGGATAGGGAGGGACATAAAATGATGTACGGGCTTATCGGAAAAACCTTAAAGCACAGTTTTTCAAAGGATATTCATGAAAAGCTCGGCTACGGATATGAGCTTTTGGAGCTTGCGCCGGAGGAGCTTGACGATTTTTTTAAAAAAAGAGATTTTAAGGGAATTAACGTAACAATTCCTTATAAAGAATCGGTAATCAAATATCTTGACGAAACGGATGACGGAGTTAAAACAATCGGCGCATGCAACACAATCGTAAATAAAAACGGCAGACTTTTCGGATACAATACTGATTATACTGCCGCAAAATCATTGATAGCACGGCAAAATGTTCCCATAAAAGGCAAAAAAGCGCTGATTCTGGGTACGGGCGGAACAAGCAAAACATATTATCATGCATTGAAAGCATTGGGAGCTGCCGAAATTTACAAGGTCAGCAGAACACCTCATGAAAATGAAATATCATATGAAGAAGCGTATGAAAAACATTCCGATGCCGGCATTATAGCGAATACAACTCCTGTCGGAATGTTCCCGAATACAAATGCAGCACCGATTGACATAACCCGTTTTACAAAGCTTTCGCTCACGGTGGACGCTATATATAATCCGCTCAGAACCGAGTTTGTTTTAAATTCACAAAAAAGAGGAATAGTTTCATGCGGCGGTCTTTATATGCTGGCGGCGCAGGGAGTTTATGCGGCAGAGCATTTCGGAAAATGCAAAGCGGATGAAAACACAATCGGCGGAATATATTCGTCTCTTTTGAGAGGAAAACGAAATATTGTTTTTATCGGTATGCCGAGTGCAGGAAAATCCACAATAGCTAGACTTTTGGATAAGAACTTTTTCGACACCGATTTGGAAATTCAAAAGCAAACGGGTGCTTCGCCCAAGGAGATAATAGAAGAATGGGATGAGGCAGGTTTCAGAAAAAAAGAAAGTGAAATCATTGAAAGGCTTTCTCTCAAAAACGGACTTGTAGTCGCAACCGGCGGCGGTGCAGTACTTGATGAAAAAAATGTTATTAATTTAAAGAAAAACGGGATAATAATTTATCTTGACGCACCGCTCGAAAGGCTTGCCGCAACAGAGGACAGACCTCTTTCCAAAAACCCGGAGCTTTTAAAAAAGCTCTATGATCAAAGAAAGGACATATACTGCGCGGCAGCAGATGTAATTATCAATGCGGACGGAAGCATTGACGGGACATTATCAAAGGTAAAGGAGGCTCTGAAATGAAATTACTGATTATTAACGGACCGAACTTAAATATGCTCGGTATAAGAGAGCCTGATATATACGGCAAGGGGACATATAATGATTTGTGTGAGCTCATAAAAGAACATTGCAAAAAAAGAGGAATTGACTGCGAATTGTACCAGTCAAATCACGAAGGCGATATTGTTGACAAAATTCAGTCGGCATATCATTTTTCTGACGGGATAGTGATAAATCCGGCTGCATATACACACACAAGCGTAGCAATTGCAGACGCACTTAAAGCGGTTATGCTGCCCTATATCGAGGTTCATATATCCGATGTTTCAAAGCGTGAAGATTTCAGACAAATAAGCTATGTAAGAAAGGCTGCAAAAGCCACAATCACAGGTCTCGGTTTTGACGGATATTTAAAGGCAATAGATATTTTGGCTGAGGACGGTGGAATTTTATGATTGCTGAATTTATGCCATGTGTTCCTTCGGGAAAAGTAAAAGCACCGCCTTCAAAAAGTGCGGCGCACAGATATTTAATCTCGGCATTTTTATCCGGCGGAGAATGCAGACTGGATAATATAGCTCTTTCAGAGGATATCAAAGCAACAATAGGCTGTTTGGAAAAACTGGGAGTAAGTGCCGAATATAACGGTGATTCGGTGATAATAAAGCCGTCATCACCAAAAAAAGGCGTACTGAACTGCAATGAAAGCGGCAGCACGTTAAGGTTTTTAATACCGATAGCACTGACAAAAAATGAAGAAATTACATTTACGGGGAGTAAAAAGCTTTTTGAACGTCCTTTAAACGTATATGAAGAAATAGCAAGAGATAACGGATTTATATTTGATAAAAAGGATAATATTCTTACGGTAAAAGGACTTTTAAAAAGCGGCAGATATTTAGTAAAAGGAGATATAAGCAGCCAGTTTATAACCGGTTTGATATTTGGCCTGTCCACTCTCTCGGGTGAAAGTATTATTGAAGTAATTCCTCCGTTTGAAAGCCGTTCATATGTTAATATTACTCTTTCGGTTATAAAGCGATTCGGTATTTCGGCAGAGCTTTCGGGAAACGAAATAAAAATAAAAGGCGGAGAAAAATACATTCCTCAAAACATAACGGTTGAGGGTGATTATTCAAATGCTGCTTATATAGAGGCACTTTCATTTCTCGGCGGAGATGTGTCGGTTTCCGGTCTCGGTACAACCGAGCAGGGCGATGCAATTTATAAAAGCTATTTTAAAAAGCTCAAAAGCTATACAGAGCTTGACATTACCGACTGCCCCGACCTGGGGCCTGTATTGATTGTCGTAGCAGCTGCTGAGAGCGGCGCACGGTTAACAGGGACAAAAAGACTTGCTGTAAAGGAAAGCGACAGAGGTGCGGCAATGGCTGCTGAACTGGAAAAATTCGGTGTTACGATAAAATGCCTCGATAATGAAATAATAATCGAAAAGGCAGAGCTTCAAAAACCTGAAAAAACTCTCAGTTCGCATAACGACCACAGAATTTTGATGGCATTAGCGGTTCTTTTGTGCAAAACAGGCGGAAAAATATCCGGTGCGGAAGCGGTAAGAAAAAGCTTTCCCGATTATTTTGACATAATAAAATCACTCGGCGCAAAGGTCGGGCTTAAGGAGGATTGACATGATAATAAACACCGATAAAAATTTTTTGATAGTCGGACTGGGACTAATCGGCGGCAGCTACGCAATGGGCTTAAAGCGGATGGGTTTTAATGTAAGTGCAATCACGAAAGAGCAAAGCTCGGTTGACTATGCAATTAAACATAAACTGATTGACAGGGGAACAACGCAAATCGACCGCGATATGATTTCACAGGCGGACATAATAATCTTTGCGCTTTATCCTCACGATTTTATAAACTGGATCAGAGAAAATCAGCAGTATATAAAAAGCGGCGCTCTGATTACCGATGTGACCGGCGTAAAAGGTTGCGTGGTCTATGAGATTCAGGATATGCTGCGCAGCGATTTGGAATTTATTGCCGCCCACCCTATGGCAGGGCGAGAGGTTTCGGGAGTAGAAAATGCAACCGACAGAATTTTTCATGACGCCAATTATATCGTAACACCGACAGAAAAAAACACACCCGGTGCAATCGAAACATGTATGCAGCTCGGCAGGGTATTGGGATTTAAGCGTGTTTCGCGTCTTTCTCCCGAGGAGCATGACGACATGATAGGATTTGTTTCGCAGCTGACCCACTGCATAGCGGTAAGTCTGATGACCTGCAATGATGACATCGATATTGAAAAATATACCGGTGATTCGTTCAGAGATTTAACAAGGATAGCAAAAATAAACGAAGTCATGTGGACAGAGCTTTTTCTTGATAATAAGGCGGCACTTTTAAAGCAAATGGATGAGTTTGACGCACAGTTCAGAAAGCTCAGAAATGCATTGGAGGTCGGCGATGCGGAAAAAATGAAAGAAATTATGAGAAAATCAACACAGCGAAGAAAAGAATTTGATAAGGAGTAATGAGCTATGAATATGAATTTTAAAAGAAAACTTCCGATTCCTAAGGTTATAAAGGAGGAATATCCTCTCACAGAGGAAATGAGCGCCGTAAAGGCAAAAAGAGATAAGGAAATAAAGGCAATACTTGACGGCAGCGATTCAAGGCTTCTTGTAATAATAGGACCATGTTCGGCGGACAATGAGGACAGTGTGCTCGACTATATTTCACGTCTTAAAAAAGTTGATGAACAGGTATCGGATAAGCTTATGATTGTACCCAGAATTTACACAAACAAGCCCAGAACCAACGGAGACGGCTACAAAGGCATGCTTCATCAGCCGGACCCGACTCACGATTCGGATATGCTCAAAGGAATAATTGCAATCCGTTCGCTGCATATGAAAGCTCTCAGAGATTTAGGCTACAGCTGCGCTGACGAGATGCTCTATTCCGAAAATCATCGCTATCTTTCCGATTTGCTCTCGTATGTTGCGGTGGGGGCACGTTCCTCCGAGGACCAGCAGCACAGATTGACCGCGAGCGGACTTGATATACCTGTAGGAATGAAAAATCCGACCGGCGGAGATATTTCCGTAATGCTCAATTCAATTACCGCAGGACAGCATCCTCATACCTTTATCTACAGAGGGTGGGAGGTTGAAAGTGCAGGAAATCCGTATACCCATGCTATTTTAAGAGGATATGTAAACAAGCACGGTCAGGCAATTCCCAATTATCATTATGAGGATTTAATCAATCTTTGTGAAGTTTATAACGAAAATAAATTCCAAAACCCGGGGGTAATAATAGATACAAACCATTCAAATTCGGGAAAAAAATATTTGGAGCAGGTGCGAATCGCAAACGAAGTGCTGCATAGCTGCCGCCACAGTGATGATGTGAAAAAGCTTGTAAAAGGGCTTATGATAGAAAGTTATATTGAGGACGGCTCGTGTACTCCGCAAGACCATATTTACGGAAAATCCATTACAGATCCGTGTCTCGGTTGGGAAAAAACAGAGAACTTGCTTTTATCTTTAGCGGATCAGCTATAAAAAAGGAGCTGTTTAAAAAGCCGGTCGGCTTTTTAAACAGCTCCTTCTTTTAATCCTTTTTTTGCGTTCCGGAGGTTTTAACATACATTTATTTAAATTTTATATAATAAATCAGTATACGTCGGGAACGGCCAGTAATCCTTGCCGACTTTAAGTTCGAGCATATCCGCATAGCGGCGGACAGTGTCCATTTTCGGCAGAATTTCGTCGCGGTAGTATTGGGCAACCTCCTGCTCCTTGCTCTCGGGAATATTTTCCGGAATTTTATCAACCGCTTTTTTCATAACTTCGGCATTATTTATAAGAGTTTCGATAAGACCGGTAATTTCATTCAGAAGCTTGAGTTCATTCGGTGTATCAATACCCAAATCGTTTTTAAGTTTAATACCTTTCGCAACTACATTTGAATACTCAATGCAGGCAGGCAGAATTTCCTGATTAACCATCTCCAGCATTGTAAGAGCTTCAATGTGCAGTGCTTTGGTATATTCTTCAAGCAAGATTTCATAACGGGAGAAACATTCCGCTTTTGTAAATACTTCATGCTTTTTGAACATTTTAACTACCTTTTCGTCAATGAAAGCAGGCAGCGCGTCAACCGCGGTTTTCAGATTCGGGAGACCTCTTTTTTGAGCCTCTTTAACCCAATCCTCCGTATAATTGTTTCCGTCAAATATTATTCTTCCGTTTTCGTTTATGGTATCGGTAATAATATTTTTAATTTCCTCATCCGGATTACTGCTTTTTTCAAGTCTGTCGGCAAATTGGGAAAGTGCCTCGGCAACAATTGTATTAATTACTATATTGATACCGGCAACAGATTGCGATGAACCCGGTGAACGGAATTCAAATTTGTTACCTGTAAATGCAAACGGAGATGTTCTGTTTCTGTCGGTTGCGTCTTTTTTTATAACCGGAATGGAATCTACTCCTGCCTGCAGGAGTGTTTTCTTTTGGTCAACGGTCCATTTTTCGTCTTTTATTGCGTTAATTACTTCGGTCAGCTGGTCGCCCAAGAACATAGACATAATAGCAGGCGGTGCTTCATTGCCGCCCAGTCTGTGGTCGTTTCCGGCTCTTGCGACCGATGCACGGAGCAGTGCTCCGTTTTCATCGACGGCTTTGATTACTGCGGCAAGGAATATTAAAAAGCGCTTGTTTTCAATCGGATTTTTTCCCGGCTTTAACAGATTTTCGCCGGTGTTTGTACCGATTGACCAGTTGTTGTGCTTGCCCGAGCCGTTGATTCCATCAAAGGGTTTTTCGTGTAAAAGGCAAACAAGCCCGTGGTGAGCAGCTATTCTTTTCATGACCTCCATAGTAATCTGGTTATGGTCGGTTGCTTCGTTGGCAACTGTGAAAATCGGTGCGAGCTCGTGCTGCGCCGGCGCAACCTCATTATGCTTTGTTTTTGCCAAAACGCCGAGTTTCCAAAGTTCTTCGTCAAGCTCTTTCATATATGCCGAAACTCTTTCCTTGATAGTTCCGAAATAATGGTCGTCAAGCTCCTGCCCTTTGGCAGGCTTTGCACCGAAAAGAGTTCTGCCGGTAAGCATAAGGTCCTTACGTTTTTTGTAATATTCTCTGTCAATCAGAAAATACTCCTGTTCGGGACCGACATATGCAATTACCCTTGTAGCATCGGAACCGAAAAATTTAAGAACCCTCAGCGCCTCTTTGCTGACTGCTTCTATTGAACGCAAAAGCGGTGTTTTTTTGTCAAGAACTTCACCTGTATAAGAACAGAAGGTAGTCGGTATGCAGAGTGAATTATCCTTGATGAATGCAAATGATGTCGGATCCCATGCAGTATATCCTCTTGCTTCAAAGGTCGCCCTTAAGCCGCCTGTCGGGAAACTAGATGCGTCAGGCTCGCCCTTGATAAGCTCTTTTCCCGAAAACTCCATTATGACTTTTCCGTCACTTACAGGTGAGATAAACGCGTCATGCTTTTCGGCGGTTGCGCCGGTCATCGGCTGGAACCAATGTGTATAGTGGGTTGCACCCTTTTCGATTGCCCAATCCTTCATTGCGTTGGCTACAACTTCGGCAACGCCTGCGTCAAGCGGTGTTCCCTCTTTTATAGTGCTTTCAAGCGATTTAAAGGTCGCTTTCGGCAAGCGTTCTCTCATGACAGAAAGATTGAACACGTTTTGACCGAAATACTCTGTTACCATTATACTACCTCCGTTTTGTTATTTTTATTTTATTATAAGACTCTTACCCGTCATTTCCTTAGGCTGTTCAAGCCCCATCAGGTCGAGCATTGTCGGAGCTAAGTCCGCAAGCTTTCCTTTATCAAGCTTAACATCGCCCGCGCCCATTACAATAAGCGGAACGGGATTTGTAGTATGAGCAGTGAAAGCTTCATGTGTTTCGGGATCAATCATGCAATCTGCATTACCGTGATCGGCCGTAATCAGGATTTTTCCGTTCTTTGCCATAAGAGCGTCAACCACTCTGCCCAGGCATTCGTCAACGGCTTCGACTGCCTTAACGGCTGCCGAAAATACTCCGGTATGACCTACCATATCGCAGTTTGCAAAGTTTAAGATAATACAGTCATATTTATCCTCGTTAATCAATTCGACACATCTGTCTGCTACAAGATATGCGCTCATTTCCGGCTGCATATCATAAGTTGCAACCTTCGGCGAAGGAATCAGCTGTCTGTCCTCGCCCTTATAAACTTCTTCAACACCGCCGTTAAAGAAGAATGTTACATGCGCATATTTTTCGGTCTCGGCAATTCTGAGCTGCGTCATACCCTTTTTGGAAACATACTCGCCAAAGGTATTTACAAGCTTCTCCGGCTTGAAAGCAACCTCGACATTCGGCATGCTTGCATCATATTGAGTCATGCAGACATAGTAAAGAGGAAATCTTTTTCTGTCAAAGCCGGCAAAATCATCATCCACAAATGTCCTTGTAATCTCTCTGGCTCTGTCGGGACGGAAGTTAAAGCAAACCACGGAATCGTTTTCACTGATTTTCGCAACAGGCTTTCCGTTTTCGCATATAACCATCGGACGAATAAATTCATCTGTTATCAGACTGCCGTTTTCGTCCTTTGTTTCATATGATTTTTTGATTGATTCAATCGGGTTTTCGGTCATAGCGCCTTCGTTCTTTACCATGGCGTTGTATGCTTTTACTACTCTGTCCCAGTTTGTGTCTCTGTCCATTGCAAAATAACGTCCGCTGATTGTTGCTATTTTGCCGATTCCGGCTTCGTTTAATTTGTTCTGAAGCTGCTCGATAAATTCCACGCCCGACGTCGGAGAAACGTCTCTGCCGTCCATAATGCAGTGGATGTATACTTTATCAAGTCCGTTCTTTTTTGCCATATCTATAAGACCGAACAGGTGGTCAATGTGGCTGTGAACGCCGCCGTTTGACAAAAGCCCGATAAAGTGCATTGCCGAATTGTGCTTTTTGCAGTTTTCAACCGCGCCCTTCAAGGCTTCGTTTGAGAAAAAGTCACCGTCCGAAATTGACTTTGTAATTCTTGTAAGCTCCTGATATACAACTCTGCCTGCACCGATATTGGTGTGACCGACCTCGGAATTTCCCATCTGTCCGTCGGGCAGACCTACGCTCATTCCGCTTGCATACAGGATAGTATTCGGATAGTTCTTGAAATAGCTGTCAATATGCGGTTTTTTTGCCGCTTTGATTGCATTGCCCTCTGTGACTTCATTAATGCCGAAGCCGTCGAGAATTATTAAAGCTATAGGAT
>CAKSFY010000058.1 GCA_934454035.1 uncultured Clostridia bacterium
GGATAAGGTTATCAAAAAAGAAATCCCGATTGAAAAAATAACAAGGGTTTTCGTCGGCAGCAAAAACTATCTTGCAAGAAATCTTGAAGATACGGATTTTGCCGCCCGCGCAGCGGCAATTGAAAAAAATCGCGGCACGGAAAAAAACGCGGTCAGAAGAATGGACTTTATATGCATTGCAGATAATTCGGGTGAAATTTACTTTATGCCGGTTACAGACATCGACTCATCTTCGCTTGCCGAGCTTGTAAATTATATTTACAGGAAGAAACCGGATACCGAGATAAAATGCAATCTGCGTGAGATAAGGACAAGACTTACGATTTAAGGAGGAAATGGCTATGCCCAGAACAAAGGAAGAAGTTAAAAATATAACGCTGTTGGGCAATAAAAAAACAGTGTATGCGGATGATTATGCACCGGAGGTTTTGGAAACATTTGTAAATAAACATCCGGACAATGATTATATGGTAACTTTTAATTGCCCGGAATTTACATCGCTGTGCCCTATCACGGGGCAGCCGGATTTTGCAAAAATTATAATTAATTATGTTCCGGACAAGCTGATGGTCGAAAGCAAGTCGCTTAAGCTCTATCTTTTCAGCTTCAGAAACAGGGGCGATTTCCATGAAGATTGCATTAATATAATCATGAAGGATTTAAAAAAGCTTATGAACCCGAAATATATAGAGGTTAAGGGTATATTTACGCCGAGAGGCGGAATTTCGATTTATCCTTTTGCCTGCTTCGGCAGAGAGAGAACAAAGTACGAAAAAATAGCAGAGGACAGGATATTTGCTCAATTGGATTTGAGATGAAACCGGAAAGGATGAGACAAAGTGAGAAAAGCATTGGTAGTATTATCGGGTGGTCAGGACAGTACAACATGTCTGTTTTGGGCGATTGACAGATATGGAAAGGAAAATGTCAGCGCAGTCGGATTTGACTACGGTCAAAGGCATAAGGCGGAGCTTCTGTGCGCGGATGAAATATGCAAAAATGCCGGTATCCCGTTTGAAGTGATAGAAACTCCGATTATAAATCAGCTGTCGGCTAATTCACTTACCCGTGCGGAAATTCCCGTTGAAGAGAAAAAGCCCGAGGGTGCGCCGCCCAATACATTTGTTGAGGGGAGAAATCTCCTGTTTTTGAGCTATGCGGCAATTTATGCAAAGACTCACGGTATAACCGATTTGGTTACGGGCGTATGCGAAACGGATTTTTCGGGATACCCCGACTGCCGGGACGCGTTTATTAAATCGCTTAATGTAACTTTAAATCTTGCAATGGACTATCAGTTTGTTATCCATACTCCGCTTATGTGGCTTACAAAAGCGCAGACATGGGAACTTGCGGACAAACTGGGAGTTCTGGATATTATAAAGAATCATACGCTCACATGCTATAACGGTGTTGTGGGAGACGGCTGCGGCAATTGCCCGTCCTGTTTTTTGAGAAAAAGAGGGTATGACGAGTATATGGAAAAGAGGAATAAAAATGTATGAGGTTATCAAAACTCTTGAAATAAGTGCGGCACACAGGCTTGAACTTCCATATGAGTCACCGTGTACAAACCTTCACGGACACAACTGGAGGGTAAAGATATTTTTGCGCAGCGAGACATTGAATGCCGAGGGCATGATAATGGATTTCAAAAAAATTAAGGAAAAAATTACCAATAAGCTTGACCATAAAATCTTAAACGAGGCGGTGGATTTTAATCCTACTGCCGAAAATCTGGCAAAGTATATTTGTGATGAAATTGCTCCGTACTGCTACCGTACGGAGGTGTGCGAAAGCGAGAACAATACGGCGGTTTATTATAAGGATTGATTTTTCAGACTTTACAATCGGCTGCAATATTTAAAGGAAGTGAGCAAATGCAGTATAAAGTTGTTGAAATATTTGACAGTATTGACGGAGAGGGCAAACGGAGCGGACAACCGGTTTCGTTTATTCGCCTGGCAGGCTGCAATTTAAGGTGCAGCTATTGTGATACGCTTTATGCACTTTTCGGAGAGAAAGAGCAGTGCGAATATACCGAAATGACTTTGGACGAAATAATCGCGCGCGTTAACAAAAGGTTTAAGCGCGTTACCCTGACCGGAGGGGAACCGCTGATTGCAGAGGGCGCGGATATTCTCATCAATACGCTTTCGGAAAGCGGATTTGAAGTAAATATTGAAACAAACGGAGCCTGTGATATATCTCCTTATGCAGGCAGGAAAAACATATTTGTCACTATAGATTATAAACTGCCGTCAAGCGGAATGACCGATAAAATGCTGTGGAATAACTACAAAATTCTTACGAAAAATGACGTGCTTAAATTTGTGGTAGGTTCGGACGGGGACGCAGAGCATATGACAGAGATTGTAAAAAAAATCGGAGCTTATGAAATGCCGCAGATTTATATCGGCGCGGTATTCGGAAAATATGCCCCGGAAAAGCTGACCGATTTGGTCATGAACACTCCCTGCCTGGCAGATGCGAAAATTCAGATTCAGCTCCATAAATATATCGGGGCAAAATAATAAAAGAAAGGCGGATAGCTATGGAAACAAGACAAGCTTTGACAAAAGACAAAGAAATTTTAAAAAAATTGTGGGAAGATTCATTTCATTATTCAAAATCATTTAATGAATGGTATTTTGACAAAGTGTATGATGCGGATAACACACTTATTACATTTGACGCGGATAAGGCGGTTTCAAGCCTTTCTATTATGCCGCAGACGCTTAATATTTCGGGATGCGAAGTAAAGACGGCATATATTTCCGGACCTGCAGTTCTGCCCGAGTGCAGAAACGAGGAAAATATGAGAACTCTGATTTCGGAGGCAATTGTTTCGGTTTCGGAAAAAGGCTATGTTTTGAGTACGCTCATTCCGCCCGATTACAGATTTTATGAACGTTTCGGCTGGAGAACTGCGTACAGTTACAAACAATATGATGTAAAACCGGAGGATTTGCCGGCATACAGAGTAAATTATACGTTTGAGCGTGCCGAAATAAATGACAATTCTGTTTTTGCATTGTCCGAAATATACAAGTCTTTTACCGCCGACAAAAACGCATATGTTCAGAGAAGCAAGAAAGAATGGGTACTTATTCTTGAGGATTTATTTTATAATTTCGGTGGAAAATGCATTATTTTAAAAGATGAAAATAACGAAGCCGTCGGATATATTCTGTCAATAATCCGCGATAAAAAGATGTGGGTGTATGAATTTGCATATAAAACCCGTGCGGCATATGAAAACATTATAGGCTTTATGAACTCTCATAAGCTATATGTTGACGATATTGCAATAAAGGCGGCAGCTGATGATTTGTCATATCTGGATTTTTGCGATAACCGCGAAGCGGTAAGATTCTGCCCGTTTGCCATGGCTCGTATTACCGATGCAAAAAAGGCATTGGAGATTGCAAGTGTGAATTTGACGGAAAGCTTTAAAATACAGATTGTGGACAGGCTTATAGAGACAAACAATAAAACCTTCGCGCTCGGTGAGGGTGCGGCAGAGGAAACGGATGAGGAAGCGGACGTTATAACCGATATAGGTACGCTTACGCAGCTTTTTATGGGATATATAAGCGTAAGTGAGGCATGCCGCATGAATCTGATAAGCGGAAATGACGAACTTCTGAAAAAAATATTCGGAAAAAGAAACAATTACATCAATATGCTGATTGTCTGACAAAGAGGGTGGCTGTAATGGTATATGTATTACTGGTTGACGGGTTTGAAGAAATTGAATCTATAGAGCCTGTGGATATTTTAAGAAGAGGCGGAGTCTCGGTTAAGACTGTCGGCGTTGATTCAAAAAAAGTTACGGGTGCACACAATATTACAATTGAAGCCGATATATCCATTGATGAAGCCGATGACGGCGCAGAGCTTTTAATGCTGCCGGGAGGACCGGGGCATACGAATATAGAAAAAAGTGAAAAAGCAATGCAGCTGATAAAAAAAGTGTATGAAAAAGGCGGATATATAAGTGCAATATGTGCATCTCCGTCGATTATCGGAAAAATGGGACTTCTGGAAAACAAAAATGCGACTTGCTTTCCGGGATTTGAAAAGTATTTAAAGGGCGCAAAACTATCCGCGGATAAGGCAGTTGCAGATGGCAAAATCATAACGGGCAAGGGTGCCGGGGCAGCCGCCGAATTTGGATTTTTAATGCTTGAAGCATTAAAGGATAAAGATACGGCCGACAAAATAAGGAGTGCAATGCAGTATTGAAAAAAAGTGAACTCAGAATTTGCATGAAAGAAAAGCGGCAGTCTCTTTCCGAATCGGAAGCATTGGAGAAAAGCCGCAGAATATGTGAATGTGCCGAAACCTTGCAATTTTATAAAAAAGCGGAATCAATCGCGGTATACATGCCGATAAAGAATGAAGTGTCACTTGATTTAATTGCAAAAAAAGCTTTTGAGGACGGAAAGAGGGTGTGCGTTCCGGTAACGGAGGGCGATACAATTTATCTTTCCGAAATATTTAAAGACGATAAATTTATAAAAGGAAAATTCGGGATAAAAGAACCCGAAACAAAAAGAAAAACCGACAGAGTTGACTTGATTTTTGTTCCCGGACTTGCATTTTCCGAAAAAGGCGAAAGGCTTGGCTGGGGAGGCGGATACTATGACCGTCTGCTAGATGAGCTTTCCTCATTTAAGGCAGGAGTTGCGTACGGTTTTCAGCTTAGAGATGATATTGAAGCATTTGAGCATGACAAAAAAATGGATTGTGTAATCACGGAAAGCAGGTTGATTGTTTGTGGATAACGGATTTCAAAAAAGCTGGATACTGATACTCATAACAATGTGCCTGCTTTTTGCGTTCGGCTTTTTGGGATTTATCCCGTTTTTTGCGGAGCATGAATATCTTTTGACTGCACTGGGCGAGGTATCGTTTTTATTGCCGGTGTTTTTGGGACTTGGCGCTCTGAAAAATAAAAATGTTGAAAAATCCCTCAGAAAAGGGTTTGCACCGTCGCTTGTGCCGATACTTTTTCTGATTCCTTTTTGCATGCAAACCTTTGTGGTTACAATCACGCTGCCGCTTCACTCGCTTTTGTACAGACTGTTCGGCGATATGCCGGACAATGTCGGCAACGCCGTATCGGCGGCTGAGTTTTTTTTGCAGATTTTAACGGTGTGCATTCTGCCTGCGGTGATTGAGGAGCTATTGTGCAGGGGCGTTATTATGGAGATGCTTAAGCCCTACGGAATTGTCGTGTCAATGCTTGTTTCGGCATTTGCGTTTGCGATTTTGCATTTTTCGGCATACTCTGTACCGGTAATATTCATGATGGGCATTCTGCTTGCGGCGGTGAAGCTTTTAACCGGCTCGCTTTGGGCATGCATATTTGTTCATTTTTCGAATAATTTTATTTCGCTTATTGCAAATTTAATACCGGAAAATTCGGGATGGCTCAGTGAAGTAATTGCAGCCGCTGCATTTTTGCTTTTCCCGATACTGCTGATGCGTCTCCTTAAAAAAACGCGTGCAGCGCAAATTACGGATACAAAATGCAAAAAAGTTACTTTTTCGCCCGTAATGTGCGTTTGTCTCGGTATATTTGCTGCAACGATAATTTACGAAACGATAATTTAGAAAGTAGATGATATAATGCTTTTTGACTCGCATGCGCATTATGATGATGAACGCTTCGATGAGGATCGGGACGAGCTCCTTATGGGTATGAAGGACAATAATGTCGGATATATAATGAATTCGTGTTCATCAATTTCCGATATTCCCAAAATATTTGAACTTGCCGAAAAATATCCTTTTATATATCTTTCGGTAGGAATTCACCCTCATGAGGTGACAGGCACAACCGAAAAGGATATGGATATTCTGAAAAAAGCATGTGAAAATCCGAAAGTTAAGGCAATCGGAGAGATAGGCCTTGACTATTATTATGACAATTCTCCGCGTGATTTGCAGAAAAAGTGGTTTGCAAGGCAGATAGAGCTGGCAGAAGAAATGTCGCTTCCGATTGCAATACATGACCGTGACGCACATGGAGATACTATGGATATATTGAGAAGCTTTGACATGAAGTCCATAGGCGGAGAATTTCATTGTTTTGCCGGAAGCAGGGAAATGGCAAGAGAAGTTCTTGACATGGGAATGTATATCGCTTTCGGCGGTTCACTGACCTTTAAAAAGTCAATTCGCCCGAAAGAGGTGGCGGCATATGTTCCGCTTGACAGGATTTTAATCGAGACCGACTGCCCGTATCTTACCCCCGAGCCTAACCGCGGAAAGCGCAACAATTCGGCATATATGAAATATGTTGTACAAATGCTTGCGGATATAAAGGGTATTTCGCCGGAAGTGGTGGAGGCGGCAACGGAAGAAAATGCAAAAAAATGTTTTAAAATAATGTGAGGTAAAATTTATGAGTGCTATGAATATTGTATATAAGTATCAGAACGGTTTATATGTGAATGTAACCAACAGATGTACCAACAGATGCGAGTTCTGCATACGGTTTACACCGTCGGGCGTTGACCATATAGATTTGTGGCTGGAGCATGAACCGTCATTTGAAGAGATTGTTGCGGCTCTTGAGGAAAATAATTATAAGTATTACAAAGAGGTTATTTTCTGCGGCTACGGCGAACCGCTTATGCGTTTTGACACTGTGATGCAGGTTTGTGAATATATCAGGCAAAACAGTGATGTAAAGACAAGAATAAATACAAACGGTCACGCAAATCATTGTGCCGGACGTGATGTAACCCCCGAAATGAAGGGGAAAGTCGATACCGTATCGATAAGCCTTAATGCGTCAAATGCTGCCGAATACCAGAGAATATGCAAATGTGATTTCGGCGAGGAGGGCTTTTATGAAATGATAGATTTTGCAAAAAAAGCAAAAAAATATGTTCCGCATGTTGTACTGAGCGTTGTGGATGTAATCGGAGCGGAGGAAATTGAAAAGTGCCGCCGTGTCGCAGAGGAAGCGGGCGTTGAATACAGAGTCAGAGAATATTCGGAATAAATACGTAACTTTAAAAAAAGCGCCTTGGGCAAATTCGGCGCTTTTTTTATAGGATATTTAGGGATAAAGGGTGAATAAGTAAATTCGCTCTTCTGCTATATTTTATCATATTTCGACAGTAATTGCAACAATGTTAGAAATTTGTAATCGAAACGAAATATTTACTTATTGATTTTTGCTTGTGTATTTGATATAATTTATAGTGGAGAATAGTATTTTTGGCTAAGGAAAGGAATCGGTGAGAAAAGTGTCAAAAAGAATATTTGCTGCCGCAGCAGCTGCATTTTTGCTTCTTCCTCTTTGTGCAAATGCGCAAACACTCAAGTTTAAATATACGGACGGCATTGAAGATAAGGCTGCCGCTTTGATTTATGACAAGAATGAAAGACTTGAGGGATTGCAAATCTGTGATGTTGAGATAAAAGACGGCGTGTGCACCGCCGAGGTTGATAATATCGACGGCAAGCTTGTGAGGATGTTTTTTCCGGGTTCAAAAAAGGTGATTTCGGAGTTTATTGCAGATGACGCAAATAATCCGGATGATAAGAATTCGGCATATCCTACCGAGTTTGACGCGCTGACTGCTTTTATGATGGTTAAGGAAGCAGGAAAGAGCGCCGAAGGTGATGATATAAAAACAAAGCTGACCGTATTTCATAAGGGAGAAGAACGCGTACTTAATCTTGATGAGGATATGACCTTATTATCCGTTCCGGAGTCTCAGCCGGAACTTGACGGTGAAAATGTATCGGCATTAAAGCCGGGAGACATAATTTACTGCGGAACAAATCTGTCGGGAAAAATCCGCTCGGTTGAGCTGATATACCGTCCGCAGGCTGAGGATATAGTAAAATCGGAAGAAGATTTCGGAAATAATTTTGAAAAACTTTATACTGTCGGCGGAAAAGTGACAAAGGCGTCGCAGGCAGCTTATGCAGTGTTCGGTTCGGGCAGCGGCGGAGAGCGTACATATGCGTTCGGTCTCATCAGAGATATGGGAGCGGGGTATATGACTCTCAGCAACAAAGGCGGCTTATCAAGGCAGAACATAGATGTGTCTGTTACTCCGGATACAATAGTGTATGTATACGATAAATCCAAAAAGAACGGTGATGTATATATCGGAGATGTGTCGGATATTGTAAAATCCGGATTTGACGCGGATGCAATTGACGATAATGATAATGTTGTTGACTGGAGCAAAGACTTTGAACATAATTATGCGCTTGTGAGAATGGACAAGGGCACCGCAATGGAAATTGCTGTTTATTTAAATTATAAGTAGACGGAAAGGAAATATAATGGGAGAAATTGTAAGACTGCAAAAGTATATAGCTATGTGCGGCGCAGCCTCGAGGAGGGGAGCCGAGGAGCTTATACAAAAAGGCAAGGTGAGGGTAAACGGCAAGCTTGTCAAAGAAATGGGTACAAAGGTTGAAATCGGAGCGGATAAGGTTGAGCTTTCGGGAGAACTTTTGCATTATGCCGAAAAAAAGTATTATATAATGTTAAATAAACCTGCCGGATATGTATCAACCGTGAAAGATCAGTTTGACAGACCGACAGTTATCGATTTGATAGGGGAGGACCTTTCGGCAAGAATTTTCCCGGTAGGCAGACTGGATTATGAAACCGAGGGACTGTTGCTGCTTACCAATGACGGAGATTTTACTTATCGCGTCACACATCCCAAGTTCCACGTTGATAAAACATATATAGCGGTTTTAAAAGGCGGTATAACCGTAAAAGGTCTTGCAATGCTTAGAAAGGGCGTCGATATAGGCGGATTTGTGACCTCTCCGGCAGAGGTGGAAATACTCGATGCCGAAGCAGGCAAAACAATGATTAAAATTGTTATACATGAGGGCAAAAACAGACAGGTAAGAAAAATGTTCGAAGCCGTCGGCTCAAAGGTCGAATATTTAAAAAGAGTGAAAATCGGCACGGTGGAAATAGGTAATCTGCCGCTCGGCAGGTGGCGGTATCTGACATCGCACGAAATTAATTATCTGGGTAATTTGTAAAATTTTGTACAATTTTAAGCCGAGGGTATACGGTTTTTTTAGGAAATAGGAGACATTTGCCGTTATTTACTTGTCAAATGACATAAAATAGGATAAAATAATAATAGATTATTTTACATTTGATTGTAAAAAGCAATTAATAAATTGAATTGTCGGCTAAATCTGACAGCTCCGTATTGTATTCCTTTTGGCTGAAAAGAGTGCAGCGGAGGGATTGATACAAAATCGACCATTATATATTAACAAGTAAAAGCCGGTTAAAATCTGAATTTTCAGACTTTTACAATCGGCTGATAAAATATTAAAAAAAGGAGAAGAAAGATGGGCAGAAATGTATACGATATTTTAAAAGAAAGAGGATTGATTGCGCAGGTTACGCATGAGGAAGAGATAAGAGAGCTCCTCGGAAAGGAAAGTGTGACTTTCTATATCGGTTTTGACCCTACTGCGGACAGTTTGCATGTGGGACATTTTTTGCAGATGGTTGTAATGAAGCATATGCAGGATGCAGGGCATCGCCCGATTGCGCTTGTCGGCGGAGGAACCGGACATATCGGCGACCCCAGCGGCAGAACCGATATGCGCCAAATGATGACAAAGGAAATAATTGACCACAACTGCGAACGGTTTAAAGAGCAGCTTTCCAAAATGGTTGATTTTTCGGAAGGAAAGGCAATTATGGTCAATAATGCCGATTGGCTTTTGGACCTTAATTATATTGAGTTTTTGAGAGACATCGGTTCATGCTTTTCGGTAAACAATATGCTGAGAGCGGAGTGCTTCAAATCGAGACTTGAAAGAGGATTGTCTTTCTTGGAGTTTAACTATATGCTTATGCAGAGTTATGACTTTTTGATGCTGAACAGAAAATACGGATGTAAAATAGAGCTCGGCGGAGACGACCAGTGGTCAAATATCCTCGGCGGAATTGAACTTTGCCGCAGAAAGGATCAAAAGCAGGTTTACGGAATGACATTTACTCTTCTTACAACATCGGAGGGTAAAAAGATGGGCAAGACCGCAAAGGGTGCGCTTTGGCTTGACCCGGAAAAATGCAAGCCGTACGACTTTTATCAGTATTGGGTCAATGTCGGTGATGATGACGTTATCAACTGCCTTAAGCTGATAACCTTTGTTCCCATGGATGAAATTCACGAGATGGAAAAATGGGAAGGACAGGAGCTTAATAAGGCAAAGAAACGTCTGGCATTTGAAGTGACCAAGCTTGTTCACGGCGAGGAAATCGCGCTTGAAGTTCAAAAGGCGGCAGAGGATGTTTTCTCGGGCAGCGGAGTAAGTGAAAATATGCCGTCCGCAGAGCTTTCGGAGGAGGTAGTAATCGGCAAAGGTATTTTGGACGTGCTTGCCGCAGTTAAGCTTGTTGCATCAAAAGGAGAAGGCAGGAGACTTATTCAGCAAAACGGCTTGTCGGTAAACGATAAGAAAGTAAATGACGTGAACATGACGGTAAAAAAAGACATGTTCGGCGAGAACGGAATGATTGTTAAAAAAGGTAAAAAGGTTTACTACAGAATCACTTTAAAATAATTGATTTTCGGTTCGTGTTTTTGGGTAAAATCGGTTATTTTGAGTATAATATTTTTTAAGAATGTGTTCGGTTTTATTAAAAGGCTGTGTAAACCGATTTGGGGTATATATTGCTGAGCGGCGGTATATATGCGAATCGGGCAAAGGAATCCTTTCGGGAGTGCATAACCGAAAGTGTAATATTTTATCGCCGCACCGTCCGCTTTTGCGGACATATGCACGGGCGGCTGACATATAGTACGGAGGTAACGGAAACAGTGGCTAAAAAAGCAAAATTAAAAATCATACCGATAGGCGGTCTGGACGAAATCGGAAAAAATATGACCGTGTTAGAGTATGGTAATGAAATAATTATAGTGGATTGCGGAATGTCTTTCCCGGATGATGATATGCCGGGAGTTGATTTTGTAATAAATGATATATCGTATCTGGAAAGAAACAGAGAAAAAATAAAGGGTGTTTTTCTGACTCACGGTCATGAGGACCATATCGGCGGACTGCCTTATTTTCTTAAGGTTATAAATGTGCCGGTATATGGCACAAGACTTACCATAGGTCTTGTGGAGCATAAAATCAAGGAGCATAATATGCTCTCAAAGGTCAAGCTTAACAGCGTGCGTACAGGCACAACGGTCGAAGCAGGGAGATTTTTTAAAGTTGAGTTTATAAGAACAAATCACTCTATTGCGGACTCTGCTGCGCTTGCAATAACTACACCCGTGGGTAACGTTATTCATATGGGCGATTTTAAAATAGATACCACACCGATTGTCGGCGACGTAATAGACCTTGCACGTCTGGGAGAACTGGGGCAAAAGGGCGTTTTGGCGCTTTTGTCCGACAGCACGAATGCCGAGCGTCAGGGCTATGCAATGAGTGAACGCAGCGTCGGTGAAAAATTTGAGGAGATATTCAAAGGATGCAGCAAAAGGATTATCGTTGCAACCTTTGCTTCGAATGTTCACAGAGTTCAGCAGATTATAAATGCGGCGGTCAAGAACGGCAGAAAAGTCGCCGTTTCGGGACGAAGCATGGAAAATATAGTTGAAATATCCATACTTTTGGGATATATGAAAATTCCCGAGGGTGTTTTAATAAATCTTGACAGCATTAATAAATATCCGCCGGAGAAGGTCGTTATCGTA
Source organism: uncultured Clostridia bacterium (assembly GCA_934454035.1). GTDB lineage: Bacteria > Bacillota > Clostridia > UBA1381 > UBA1381 > CAKSQL01. Next base: position 11,739 of record CAKSFY010000058.1, read on the forward strand.
ACAACGGGCAGCCAGGGCGAACCTATGAGTGCCCTGACAAGAATGGCATTTTCCGACCATCGCAAGGTTGAGATTACAAAAAATGACCTTGTTATCATATCGGCAACACCAATTCCGGGCAATGAAAAATCGGTTGCGAATGTAGTAAACGAACTTTTCAAAATCGGCGCGTCGGTTATATATAATGCACTTGCGGACGTCCATGTTTCGGGACATGCCTGCAGAGAAGAGCTTAAGCTTATTCTTGCAATAACCAAACCGAAGTTTTTCATTCCGGTTCACGGCGAGCACAGACATCTGGTGCAGCATGCGGAACTTGGGCATCAAATGGGTATACCGGAGGAAAATACATTTGTTTTGGGCAACGGAAACGTACTTGAGTTAAGTGCTGATTCTGCACGTATATCCGGCAGTGTTCCGACCGGAAAAATCCTTGTTGACGGTCTCGGAGTCGGAGACGTGGGCAATATAGTTTTAAGAGACAGAAAGCACCTTGCCCAGGACGGACTTATTATAGTTGTTGCAACCCTGTCGTCCGATACAGGCAAACTGGTTGCCGGACCGGACATTATTTCCAGAGGTTTTGTATATGTCAGAGAAGCTGAGGACTTGATTGTTCATGTCCGCGAGGTTGCAAGGGAAAGCGTTGAAAAATGCACGGTCAATCATGTGACCGACTGGGCTACTATGAAAAGCAGTCTGAAAAATAATATTTCCAGATATATTTACGAAAAGACCAACAGAAATCCAATGATTCTGCCGGTTATTATGGAGGTATAATTTTGTTTAGAGGTGGTTTTTGTGCTTGCTCAGATTAATTCGTGCGGACTTATGGGTATTGACGGCTTTTTGGTTCGGATAGAAGCCGATGTCGGGAGCGGCCTGCCGGCATTTAATATAGTCGGTTTGCCCGATACCGCAGTGCGTGAAGCAAAAGAAAGGGTATGTACTGCCGTAAAAAATACCGGCGGTATTGTTCCGGCAAAAAAAATAATTATAAATCTTGCGCCGGCAAGCAGAAAAAAAGAAGGCTCGCATTTTGATTTGGCTATGGCAGTTGCGATTTTGACGGCAACGTGTCAGATTGAAATTATTAATTATGAGAATATGGCTTTTTTGGGTGAGCTTTCTCTGGACGGTGCGGTAAGACCGGTAGACGGAGTGCTCCCTATGGTTATTTCGGCATATAAGGCAGGGATTAAGAATTTCTTTGTTCCTAAAGAAAATGCTGACGAAGCGGCAGTAGTCGAAGACGCAGCAATTTATCCCGTGGAGCATTTGTCGGATAT